>NZ_LWBK01000011.1:0-118856 GCF_001614195.1 Bacillus sp. VT 712
CCTCCCCGCCGTTTGAGTAATGGGGGGACGCAGGAGGATAGAGTAAGCGCGCTGCTGGATATGCGCGTTCAAGCAGTTAGGCTGATGAGTAGGCAAATCCGCTCATCATAAGGCTGAGCTGTGATGACGAGGGAAATATAGTACCGAAGTTCTTGATTCCACACTGCCAAGAAAAGCCTCTAGCGAGGCGGGAGGTGCCCGTACCGCAAACCGACACAGGTAGGCGAGGAGAGAATCCTAAGGTGATCGAGAGAACTCTCGTTAAGGAACTCGGCAAAATGACCCCGTAACTTCGGGAGAAGGGGTGCTCTGGTAGGGTGTATAGCCCGAGAGAGCCGCAGTGAATAGGCCCAGGCGACTGTTTAGCAAAAACACAGGTCTCTGCGAAGCCGCAAGGCGAAGTATAGGGGCTGACGCCTGCCCGGTGCTGGAAGGTTAAGAGGAGGGGTTATCCTTTGGGAGAAGCTCTGAATCGAAGCCCCAGTAAACGGCGGCCGTAACTATAACGGTCCTAAGGTAGCGAAATTCCTTGTCGGGTAAGTTCCGACCCGCACGAAAGGCGTAACGATCTGGGCACTGTCTCAACGAGAGACTCGGTGAAATTATAGTACCTGTGAAGATGCAGGTTACCCGCGACAGGACGGAAAGACCCCGTGGAGCTTTACTGTAGCCTGATATTGAATTTTGGTACAGCTTGTACAGGATAGGTAGGAGCCTGAGAAGCCGGAGCGCTAGCTTCGGTGGAGGCGTCGGTGGGATACTACCCTGGTTGTATTGAAATTCTAACCCGCAGCCCTGATCGGGCTGGGAGACAGTGTCAGGTGGGCAGTTTGACTGGGGCGGTCGCCTCCTAAAGAGTAACGGAGGCGCCCAAAGGTTCCCTCAGAATGGTTGGAAATCATTCGTAGAGTGTAAAGGCACAAGGGAGCTTGACTGCGAGACCTACAAGTCGAGCAGGGACGAAAGTCGGGCTTAGTGATCCGGTGGTTCCGCATGGAAGGGCCATCGCTCAACGGATAAAAGCTACCCCGGGGATAACAGGCTTATCTCCCCCAAGAGTCCACATCGACGGGGAGGTTTGGCACCTCGATGTCGGCTCATCGCATCCTGGGGCTGTAGTCGGTCCCAAGGGTTGGGCTGTTCGCCCATTAAAGCGGTACGCGAGCTGGGTTCAGAACGTCGTGAGACAGTTCGGTCCCTATCCGTCGTGGGCGTAGGAAATTTGAGAGGAGCTGTCCTTAGTACGAGAGGACCGGGATGGACACACCGCTGGTGTACCAGTTGTCTTGCCAAAGGCATCGCTGGGTAGCTATGTGTGGACGGGATAAGTGCTGAAAGCATCTAAGCATGAAGCCCCCCTCAAGATGAGATTTCCCATAGCGCAAGCTAGTAAGATCCCTGAAAGATGATCAGGTTGATAGGTCAGAGGTGGAAGCACGGCGACGTGTGTAGCTGACTGATACTAATCGATCGAGGACTTAACCAAAATGATAGTACACGAAGTATTCAGCGAAAAATGTTATCTAGTTTTGAGAGAACAAGATAAAAAAGTCTTGCTTTTTTTAAAAGAAGTTGTATAATATAATATGTCTGGTGGCGATAGCAGAGAGGTCACACCCGTTCCCATGCCGAACACGGAAGTTAAGTTCTCTAGCGCCGATGGTAGTTGGGACTTTGTCCCTGTGAGAGTAGGACGTTGCCAGGCTTTATAAGATTCCACAGTAGCTCAGTGGTAGAGCAATCGGCTGTTAACCGATCGGTCGTAGGTTCGAGTCCTACCTGTGGAGCCATTTGGAGAGCTGTCCGAGTGGCCGAAGGAGCACGATTGGAAATCGTGTAGGCGGTTAACGCTGTCTCAAGGGTTCAAATCCCTTGCTCTCCGCCATTTATTTCTTAAATGGCCCGTTGGTCAAGTGGTTAAGACACCGCCCTTTCACGGCGGTAACACGGGTTCGAATCCCGTACGGGTCACCATAATTCTTATACATAGTTGGAGGATTAGCTCAGCTGGGAGAGCACCTGCCTTACAAGCAGGGGGTCGGCGGTTCGATCCCGTCATCCTCCACCATTTATATTCTTATCATCGCGGGGTGGAGCAGTCTGGTAGCTCGTCGGGCTCATAACCCGAAGGTCGCAGGTTCAAATCCTGTCCCCGCAACCAAAGTGGTCCCGTGGTGTAGCGGTTAACATGCCTGCCTGTCACGCAGGAGATCGCGGGTTCGATTCCCGTCGGGACCGCCATTATAAGAAGGCTCGGTAGCTCAGTTGGTAGAGCAAAGGACTGAAAATCCTTGTGTCGGCGGTTCGATTCCGTCCCGAGCCACCATCTTATGAAAACACGCCGGTGTAGCTCAACTGGTAGAGCAACTGACTTGTAATCAGTAGGTTGGGGGTTCAAGTCCTCTTGCCGGCACCATGTTTTTCTGGAGGGGTAGCGAAGTGGCTAAACGCGGCGGACTGTAAATCCGCTCCTTCGGGTTCGGCAGTTCGAATCTGCCCCCCTCCACCATCTTATAGGGGTATAGTTTAAAGGTAGAACTACGGTCTCCAAAACCGTCAGTGTGGGTTCGATTCCTACTACCCCTGCCAATTAATACGGCGATTGTGGCGAAGTGGTTAACGCATCGGATTGTGGTTCCGACATTCGTGGGTTCGATTCCCATCAGTCGCCCCATTTTTATTGGGCTATAGCCAAGCGGTAAGGCAACGGACTTTGACTCCGTCATGCGTTGGTTCGAATCCAGCTAGCCCAGCCATACAATATGCGGAAGTAGTTCAGTGGTAGAACACCACCTTGCCAAGGTGGGGGTCGCGAGTTCGAACCTCGTCTTCCGCTCCATATTTTGAATAAAGTGGCGGCATAGCCAAGTGGTAAGGCAGAGGTCTGCAAAACCTTTATCACCGGTTCAAATCCGGTTGCCGCCTCCATTATTCACAATAAGTCCTGCCGGGGTGGTGGAATTGGCAGACACACAGGACTTAAAATCCTGCGGTAGGTGACTACCGTGCCGGTTCAAGTCCGGCCCTCGGCACCATTTATATTATTTCTGCCTTTTTTATTTTGCCAGTGTGGCGGAATTGGCAGACGCGCACGACTCAAAATCGTGTTCCTTCGGGAGTGTCGGTTCGACCCCGACCACTGGTACTTTAGCTTTACTTGAATCTTATAATGACAAGACTTCAACGAATACGTTGAAGTCTTTTTTTGTGTTTTTCTTAACACGACAAAAATAAACCAAAATCGTGTGCACCGAATCGTGTGTATAGGAGGTTTTTATGAGTAGACGTGGAGAGTTAAATGAAAAAGAGTTAAACATTATTAAAAAGAAAGTAAACGATGAAGAAGCATTTGAAAAGTTCTTTAGAGACTGTTATCTAAGAAATTTAAGACCTGCTACTGTCAAATATTATAAGAACGAATTTCAAGCGTTTAGAAGGCGTATCGATAAAGAACTTGTGGAATGTAATTACAAAGATATTGAAGACTTTATTCTAATGAGTAAACAATCTATTAAGATTACCACTATTAATACTCGATTGCGTGCACTTTGTTCATTTTATAATTTTTTGTTTAAAAATAAGCTTATTGATAAGAACCCCATGAAAAATATTAAATTGCTGAGAGATAGGCAAAAAAATATTGAGACTTTAGACAATAAGGAAATAGAGTTATTATCGGTAAAAAAATAGAGCAATTGCTTGGACAAGCGCTGTAAGAAAAGGGTATACAAAGTTACTAAAGGCACCTGTTCCACAACTATTCCCACAGCTTCTCCCACTTGGACCGTCTTTACCACAAAAAACAATGGAACAAGCTCTTAAAGATGCAAAACTTTCGTTTGTAAAGTTTATGAAAAACAGTAAAGACGTAAAAGAAGTGGATGGTGTAGAGAAAGCAAAAAAAGTGTCACATACAGACCAACTTTCCAAAACAAAGGATGCCAAAGCCGTTCATAAAGTAAATACTTCAAATATTACAATTAAAGATGGAAAACTGAAAAATCTAGATAATGTTGAAACTGTTAAGTCTATTGATGTATTTGATGAAGTTGAAGGGAAAATTAATGGAAAGTATCATCTTTATGACAACGGGCAGATTATTTTCGAACATCCTGCAAAAAATGGAAATGTTATTTATAAAGAAGTTCGAAAGGTTCCTAATGATCGCGTGGGTGAAGCAAAAGAGCTTGATTCTATGTTTTCAGGTACAAAACTTGAGATATTATATTAATCCAAAAAGCTTGGGTAAAAAAGCAGTTCTTGGTTTCACCAAAAAAATCTCTACAAAAGCAGCTAAAAAAGAAATTGGCAAGGTTACGAAAAAAACCTATAAAAATTTGCAGTCTGATGCTGAAACAAAACAATGGAAGTATGAAGATGGTAAGCCGATACGACCAAATGCGAAGAAAGTAGAGAACGTTAAACAGGAGAAAGCCACTCATGACAAATCCGTCCCTAAAAAATAGATTCACCTTCAGATTTTGCTGATAGAGAAAAGTTAGAGGGGCATTTTGAAAAACATGATGGTGAATTTGAAGGAATTTATAGTAATGTAGACGAATACTTGGAAGGCGCAAGATTTGTAATTGAGAATGGGATTAAAGTCAAATACAACTATAGAGGGGAAATTAGAACCGGGTATATTCAGAATATAGGAAGTAGTAGAAAAGGATTTGCAAAATTTGAGTTTGTTGGCACTAATAATAATGGTCAAATCACTACATATCATACTCAAAGTGGTAAAAAGTTTTGGAAAACTATTAACGGTAAGAATGTTCCGGTCATTAACCCTGCAGAGTAAAGGAGCTAATTAAATGAAATATTTCGCTAAAGTGAAGAAATTAGATGAACATTTGGAAGAAGAGGTTACTTTAGATATAGACGGTGTAGTATTTACAGCATTTATCGATATTTGTCCGTATGAAATTAAGGAAGGTCAAGATTATCCAGTAAATATAAGTTTTACAATTTTCAATGATTTACATATTCGTTTAATTGAAAATAGAGTCAAAGAGTTGGAGAGAATTCAGGAATCATATAGGTATCTAATTCGAGGAATTGTTCGCGAAGGTTTTGTTGATGCTGGTCTGCGCGTGGTAGATGAAGAGGGTTACCTTGATGATTATCCAGAGATAATTGGTGAATACGCGGAGATTAAAGTAGATCGAATCGGTGTGGAATTTTTATAATGCACATTAGTGGATGACACTCAATATAGAAACTGAAAAAATCCTATATAAAGGTAAAGCTTATTCTGTGTCTGCTGCTAATAAAGCTAAGGAAGATTTTTCTGGTAAAAATAACAATTCAACAAAAGGATGGAAGTTTTGGAAGTATATAACTGACTCCGGAGAAGAAAGATTTATGGATGACTATAGAAGAAACAAAGCCCCTGCTACTTTATAATTAAAGAGGCAAGGCTTTGTTTTTTTAAAGTAGTTATTGGAGAATAAATACAATATTAGAATCCATCATTTGAATAAACTAAATTGATATAAACAACAAACTTTCATAATAATCCACCATGTATATATTGTAGGGACTGATGAGAATTCATTGTAGTTATATAATTGTTCTACACGTAATGCTTTACATCCAAAAGTTGTTCAAAATTGGATGGCTCATACTTATGAAACAGTAAAAAATGGTGTTTTAGCTTGGAGTATTACGGTACAAAAAGAATATAGTAAAGTTGAGAATAAGATATTACCGAGAGCGCACCCCCCCTTTAATGAATAACAATTTGTCTCTTGCACAAAAAAGAATGCAAGCAGCATTTCAAGACGTGAAATATATAGTTGGAAGAGGAAAGCAAGCTATTGAAAGTATATATGCTGCTGTTGATCCCAATATTCACCCAAGAGTATAGGAGTGCTAAGGCTGTAACAAGTACTTCAGATTCGAGCAAATCATCTCATCACAAGCACAAGAAACCAGATAAAAAGCCATCTGTCTGGAAGCAGATAACAACAGGAGCATGGGACGGAGCTAAAGGTGCTAGTGCGGTTGTCAAGGGTGGGTTGAAGCAAGCTGCAAAATCAGAAGCAGCAGCTGCTGTGAAGAAAGCTACTGTGAATGGAACAAAACATACCAAAACAAAACATACCAAAACAAAAGTACAAGCAGGTTACCAATCTCTTACTCAACAGCACTTAAACTATGAAGTGGCTGGTATTGAAAAAGTTAACATTCCTGATTTCCAACATGTAGAAACACCGGATACTAAAAATCAATTGTATCAGGCTGCACCATATACATACACAAATCTTCATACTGGGGAAGAAAAGACAGTTAGTCTTCGTATGGGACATAAAAAGAATCATGTTCATCCAATAACAGGTGTTCCTTACGATAGCGATGGTTTTCCAATTTTTGATTTTAAATTTCAAACTCATATTGATCCATCATTTTATTTGAAAAATGATACAGCTCAATTTAAGGAAGCTGCTAGACTACTATATGAGGAAACAAAAAAAGATCCAGTACTCGCTAGTAAATTCACAGAAAGAGAAATACAAATGTTTGGAAAAGGTATAAAACCTAAAGGTTATACCTGGCATCATCATCAAGACGAAGGTAAAATGCAATTAGTAGATGAGTTTATTCATAGTAAGACTGGTCATACAGGCGGAAGGCATATCTGGGGCGGCGGTAAAGAATACCGATAATAATTAGGAGGAGAAAATTAATGGATATAGAGTGGTTATTTTGTTCAGAACAAGAAGCTACATTGAAAGATGTACTTGAAGTAGAGAAGAAATTTGGTATTAAGTTTCCAATTGATTACATAGATTGTATTTTAGAAAACCATGAAGGTTATCCCTCTCTAAATGCGTTTGATTATGGAAAAGTAAAGGGCGCAGCATTTAACCATCTATTGAGCTTTAATCAACAAGAGATAGATTATCTGGTTCAAGTGCGTGAGAATATCGAAGATAGATTGATAGATAAAGTATATCCTTTCGCTGATACACCAGGTGGTGATTATCTTTGTTTTGACTATCGAACAAATGAAGCAAACCCATCTATTGTTTATTGGGATCATGAGTTGGCGTATGAAGACCCCGAAGAAGGGGTGTTCTTTGTAGCAAATACGTTTACCCAATTATTAAGTAAATTATATAGTGAGGAAGAATAATAAAAGGGGCCCAAGTTAATGCTTGAGGCTCCTTTTATTACTTCATATAAATTAACCGCGGATTTAGCTAGCGATTTGATTATCTGTATCTTTAAGAACATTTACATAATCATCTAAGAGTTTAGCAACTTTAGTAAGAAGGTTAGACATTTCTACTAAAATACCATTCAAAATCTTAGATTGCTAGATGAATTAGTAAAGGCTTATTTCTTTAATCAATAGGATAATACTAAACCTAAAAGTAAATGGTGGCACGAAGGTTATGTGGAAGACATGAGTTCGTACGATATACTGAATGGAGCAAAAAAATCTCCAAAAGGTTTATCGACATTAGGTAGTGCTACTCGAGAAAATGCAATAAATGCTGGAAAGGGTTGGGTAGGACCAGGTGCTCGAGAGATTATAGTAGATGGGAAAGTAATTGGTTATGGTACAAAAGATCGTGCTTTTAGAATACAATTTAAGCCAAAGGAAAATATGTGGAGAGCAAACTTTCAAGATAATAGTTTTGTAACCACTGTAGGTGGAAAGAAAACTGTTCAAATAAAGAATGTTCACGTAGACATTACTGATTAAGGAGTTGTATAGGAATGCTTGTCATTAAAGCCCTTACTAATATTCATGAAGATTGGGGAGAATCATTCGAAGATTTCTGTATTTATTATCAATTAGACGTTGGCTTAGAAGGTGTTGAGGGAGCTTCAGATATGTTTTCTTTTGAAGTTATAAGTCCTGCAAGACTCAACAACGTAATTGAAGATATCGAAATTGGTCGTGGATATTTAATAATGAAAGATTATGATCAAAATAAAGTAGAACAAACAGTGAAAAGACTAGTAGAAATGAGCAGAGAAGAAGATTTAGATGATGCTTTAAAAAATTTATCTAAATATTTTAGATGGGATATGGATAATTAAATTATAAAAAGAGTGTCTAATTGGATAGTAATTTAGTTAGAAGGCTCTCTTACTTTTTCAATAATTAAATGTGTGTATTTGTGTACTCTAATTGGGCTACTTATTTATTACTAACTAAAAAACTATAGTTAATTGAATAAATTAATTAAGTGAACACATATTTTTTTACGCAAATTTTACGCATAATTTTACAAAACCTTATTAAATCAATACTTTGACCGCCATTTCAACCCCGACCACCGGTATTAGTTTTACATAAAAGAACGTAATGTTAAGACTTCAACAGAGATGTTGAGGTCTTTTTTGTGTTTAGTCTTTTCAAAGCAACTGATTAAGTTTGAATTAAATAAAAATTGTAAATTAGTTAACAAAATGTAATTGATCTCTCTAGAAGTCGAGTGTGAAGAGGTGTACAATAAGTACTAAAGATGAAAGACTCACGCAGTAAGCTTCTGTAAACGCTGAGGTGATAAGTTAGTTTGAAAGGGGATACATAGTTTTGAACGTAAATTATTTAGATCTACTGGCTAAGAAGTATGACACAGAAGAGAAAGTGGTAACGGAAATTATTAACTTAGAAGCAATTCTAAATTTGCCAAAAGGAACAGAACACTTTGTAAGTGATTTACACGGCGAGTATCAGGCCTTTCAACACGTATTACGGAATGGGTCGGGAAACGTAAAAGAAAAGATTAAAGATCTGTTTAAGGATACATTATCTCAACAAGAAATTAATGAATTTGCGACGCTTGTTTATTATCCAGAAGAGAAGCTGAAGATTATTAAAGCAAACTTTACTCGCAAACAAGAACTACGTGATTGGTATACGACAATGATTAATCGCATGCTTGATTTAGTTTTGTATGCATCATCGAAGTATACACGTTCAAAGGTGCGTAAAGCACTCCCTGAGCAGTTTGCTTATATTATTGAAGAGCTTTTATATAAGACAGATGAATTTACAAATAAAGAGCATTACTATCATAAAATTGTGCAGCAAATCATTTCATTAGGACAAGCTGATAAACTTATATCAGGACTGGCTTATACCATTCAGCGGTTGGTTGTCGATCATTTGCATGTCGTTGGAGATATTTATGATCGTGGTCCAGAACCTGATAAGATCATGGAAACTCTTATTAACTATCATTCCGTCGATATTCAGTGGGGAAACCATGACGTTCTTTGGATTGGAGCTTTTGCAGGTTCGAAAGTATGCTTAGCTAATATTGTTCGTATTTGTGCACGTTATAATAACTTAAATATTATTGAAGATGCGTATGGTATTAACTTACGACCACTTCTAAACCTAGCAGAAAAATATTATGATGATAATCCTGCATTCCGTCCAAAAGAAAATGTAGGTTCGCAACTATCTGAGCATGAACGTTTACAGATTACAAAAATTCATCAAGCTATTGCGATGATTCAGTTTAAGCTTGAAATGCCAATTATTAAAAGACGTCCGTATTTCAATATGTCAGAACGACTTTTGCTTGAGAAAGTTAATTATGAAACAAATGAAATTACACTTGGAGATAAAACGTATCCTATTGAAAATGGATGCTTTGCAACGGTAAACCCTGAAAATCCACAAGAGCTCTTAGAAGAAGAGGAGCAGGTTATTGAGAAATTATTGTTTTCAGTTCAACATTCTGAAAAGCTAGCAAGACATATGAACTTTCTTATGAATAAAGGAAATCTCTATTTGAAATACAATGGGAACTTACTCATCCATGGATGTATTCCTTTAGATGAAGAAGGAAATATGGAAAAGATGGTGATTGAAGGCAAGTTTTATTCAGGTCGTCAACTGTTAGATGTGTTTGAGCAGTATTTGCGTTCGGCTTTTGCAGGCCCGGATAAAACGGATGATTTAGCAACTGACATGGTCTGGTATTTATGGACGGGCGAATATTCATCTCTATTTGGAAAACGAGCGATGACGACGTTTGAGCGCTATTTCATTAAAGATAAAGCAACGCATAAAGAAAAGAAAAATCCATATTATTACCTTCGTGAAAAAGAGGATATGTGCCGTCGAATATTAGCTGATTTTGGATTAAATCCAGATCATGGTCATATCATTAATGGTCACACGCCTGTTAAAGAGATAGAAGGTGAAAACCCTGTTAAAGCAAACGGTAGAATGATTGTCATTGATGGCGGGTTTTCAAAAGCATATCAATCACAAACCGGAATTGCAGGATATACGTTATTGTCTAATTCTTATGGCATGCAGTTAGTTGCTCATAAGCACTTTAACTCCAAAAAAGATATCTTATTGGACGAAGCTGATGTACTATCCGTTAAGCGACTAGTTGATAAAGAATTGGAACGAAAAATGGTAAAAGAAACAAATGTAGGTGAACAGATATTAGAAGAAATTTCAGTTTTAAAAGCTTTAAAAGATTATCGATATAGCTAAGAAATAGGCTTTGCAAGGTAACTTGTAAAGCCTATTTGTTTATGAAAACTTAATAGTTCGTTAATATTTTCACATAAATTTAACAGAAGGGTTGCAATTTATGTCGAAAGATACTATAATGAATGTTGTTAAGAGATAGCACAACTTCATTTGCGGGTGTAGTTTAATGGTAAAACCTCAGCCTTCCAAGCTGATGTCGTGGGTTCGATTCCCATCACCCGCTCCATACATATTGTGATCACAACGCAGTATCTTGTTTACCAAAAACAAGGTGTTGCGTTTTTTATATTTTTAGGGTTATAGTGAATAAAAAAGACGTTTATCTAAATTAGATAAACGTCTTTGTGGTTAGTTGATAAGCGAATACGAAGCTTCTCCACCATGAATTTGTGTAAACATGGTGCTGAGAGATTCAGTTAGTTTTAAGGAGCTTTCAGTAGATAGAGAAGGTTTTAAGAAGATTATCTGAAGTGCTTCAGATGTCTGTTCAGAAACTGGAGCTCGGTTGGAGTCAACATAAGGACTTCCAAAAGGACCTTGTTCATCTGCTAATACAAGCTTATTGTATAGAGACACTTCTCGACCATTAATTGCAAGGTAACTTTCATCTTCATTCCCAAGTCGTAACGAAATGTCTCCATTTAAACAGCTTTTATCGTAAATGCCTAAAGGAACTTCGTACTGAAGGGAAAAGAAGTTATTTAAGTCTACAGCTGAATTAATTGTGGGTAAGTACGTTTGTTTTTGAATTCGACGAAATAATGCTTCAATGGATGGACGATATTTGCTTGGATCGGTTCCAAACTCCTTAAATATGCATCTCCACTCCTTGATTCCTTCAAAAGAAGTGATGGTTCTATCTTGTAAATCAAAATAAATGGATTCTTGAAAGAGTCGTAACCTTCCTTTTAACATTTGTGGAGCTTCGCTTACTTCGATATTTCGATAATGAATAATGCCTAGTTTAATATCATTATTTTTTTCTTTAATTTCTGGTGAAATGATAACGTTCATATAAAATACCACCTTTTCATTAGTGAGTTATGTATAGAGTAGAATTGTTCCAGTGAAAATGATAGTAAAAGCAATTCTACGCATTGAATTTTAAAGGAGAATAGCATAAATGGATTTTCAACAGTTAAAAAAAGAAGTGATTGCCTATAGTAAAGAAATAGGTATTGATAAAATTGGTTTTGCTAGTGCGTCAACGTTTGAGACGTTAAAAGATCGTTTATTAAGACAACAAGAATTAGGCTACGCTTCAGGGTTTGAAGAACCAGATATTGAGAAGCGTACGAATCCAACGCTTTTGGTTCCAAAAGCGAAGTCAATCATTGCTATTGCTCTTGCATACCCTTCTAAAATGCCTAATGCACCAAGAAGTACAAAGGAAGACCGAAGAGGCATTTTTTGTCGTGCTTCTTGGGGACAAGATTATCATACCATTTTACGAGACAGGCTCCAAAAACTTGAATCGTTCTTAAAAGAAAAAGTTCAAGGTGTTGAAGTGAAATCTATGGTAGACACGGGCGAGCTCTCTGATCGAGCCGTTGCCGAGCGAGCTGGGATTGGCTGGAGTGGAAAGAATTGCGCGATTATTACGCCGGAGTTTGGTTCATACGTATATTTAGGTGAAATCGTCACGAATATTCCATTTGAACCGGATCAACCAATTGAAGACCAGTGCGGTACTTGTAATAAATGTGTTGAAGTATGCCCAACAGGTGCATTAGTTACAGGCGGACAGCTTAATTCTCAGCGTTGTATTGCATTTTTAACACAAACAAAAGGTTTTTTGGTAGATGAGTTTCGAGATAAAATTGGCAACCGCTTATACGGCTGCGATACGTGCCAAACGGTATGTCCTGAGAATAAAGGTAAAGACTTTCACTTTCATCCTGAAATGGAACCAGATCCTGAGATTGCAAAGCCGAAGTTAAAGCCGTTATTAACAATGAGCAATCGTGAGTTTAAAGAAAAATATGGCCATGTATCTGGTTCTTGGCGTGGAAAAAAACCAATTCAACGTAATGCAATTATTGCACTTGCTCATTTTAAGGATGAAACAGCTATACCTGATTTAATTAAAGTAATGAAAGAAGATGTACGTCCTGTAATACGAGGAACAGCAGCTTGGGCCTTAGGGAAAATTGGAAACGATGAGGTGCTACCTATACTGGAACAATTAAAAGAAAAAGAGCAGGATGAGGAAGCCAAGCAAGAGTTTGAAAAGGGAATTGCGCTGTTAGTAAAGTCATAGAAGATGAAATTGTTGTGTTAAAAGGTAAGCTGTTCATCATAGCGTATAGTAAAAGCAGAGAAATGTGGTGAACAGATGCTAGCAAAGAAAAATGTCCTATATACATTGATGAAAGCCAAAGCAAATAGCTACGTGAATCAAGTAATCAGCGAGGACTTTAAGCCGTTTATCGAACAGGAATACGAGCTTAAGCAGTCTTTACTGAGAAAGAGAAAAGTAGAGGTTGTGAAGTGTACGGTTAAAGGAGCTATTCATGACGTTCAAAATGAAAATGAAGAGACAAAGGTTACTTATCAAATACACAAACGATTTTTATGTAAACAAGATGATTTATTTTACGTAGAAGAAGAGGTAGAAGAGCGGTGCGCATTGTTTTATAAAGATACGCTAATTCATGATAAATTGCTTCCTATTCATATAGATGAAATAGATGACTTAGAATTTAGTATGGATGATAAGGAAGAAATAGCTGATCGAAATGGGTACTATGACCGTCTAGCAGCGGTACAGTATGCAGAAACATATTGGAATACGCCTAATCCAGCTTATAAATACTTTGAGGTGAACTGTACGAATTACATCTCTCAGTGTTTACGAGCAGGAAAAGCCCCTATGAGAGGTCAACCTAATCGAAGTAAAGGCTGGTGGCTAAGTAAAGATAATTGGAGCTATAGCTGGGCGGTGGCGCACTCGATGCACAGTTATCTCCAAAACTCAAAACAAGGGCTGCGAGCCATTAAAAAAAGCTCAGTTAAAGAGTTAACAATGGGTGATGTTATTTGCTATGATTTTGAAGGAGACGGCAGATGGAACCACACGACAATCGTTGTGGCAAAAGATGCAGACGGGATGCCTTTAGTTAATGCTAATACGTATAATAGCCGCATGCGCTATTGGGCTTATGAAGATTCGACAGCTTATACGCCAAATATGAAGTATGCGTTTTTCCATATTACCGATCAATAAATATCCCTTTTGTTTTGAAAAGTTAATGGTATAATGATGAATAGATTTGTATTTAGAGGTGACTATTTTGGGACTACATGTTGTTTTATATCAACCAGAAATTCCAGCTAACACTGGTAATATTGCGAGAACTTGTGCAGCAACGAACACAACTTTACACTTAGTTCGTCCATTAGGCTTCTCGACGGATGATAAAATGTTAAAGCGCGCCGGCTTAGATTATTGGGATTATGTTGAGGTTATCTATCATGATTCGTTAGAAGAAATTTTTGAAAAGTATCCAGAAGCAGCATTTTACTTCATCACTAAATTCGGAAAGAAGCCGCATTCATCCTTTGACTATAGCAATGTAGAAGATGATCACTTCTTTGTGTTTGGTCGCGAAACAAGTGGATTACCTGATGAAATCATTGAAGCGAATATGGATAGATGCTTGCGTTTACCAATGACGAAAAACGTTCGGTCTTTAAACTTATCAAACACGGCAGCTATTTTAATTTATGAAGCGCTGCGACAGCAAGAGTACGGCGACTTATTAAGAGAAAATCCCCTTGATTAAGGGGATTTTCTTTTTTTTTACAAGGATGACTGTTCTATGTAGGTTCATTCTATTTGCGCTTTACCCCAGGCTTGTCATTATACCCAGCCGTAAAAATTGCTGATAAAAAAGCAAGTGATACGCCTAAAACCAATAGTAACCTCATGGATAGAGCCTCCTTTATTTTTCTGTCATGCTCCTCCTAATTATTATAGCTAATTCAGGGCACGCTGTGAATCTTTAATGTAGACAAAATTCTGAATTTCTTAATTTAAAAAGCATGTTCAAACATTTTACTGCATAGATTGTATTAATCTTGTTCACTAGCACCAGAACTAGTAGGGGAGGTCCTTTAATGGATATATTAAAGAAAATTGAAAAATACCGTGAAGCAGAGAATCGACTTAAATGGGAAGGTACATTTGAAGAATATTTAAAACTAATTAAAGATGAGCCTTTAATTGCTCAGCCAGCGCATTCAAGGGTCTACAATATGATTAAAGATGCAGGAATTGAAGATGTCAATGGGAAAAAGCAATATAAATTCTTCAGTGAACAAATGTTTGGTCTAGAAGAATCGCTTGAAAGGCTGGTTGAAGAATACTTCCATCCTGCAGCGAAACGATTAGATGTCCGGAAGCGTATTTTATTACTTATGGGACCAGTTAGTGGAGGGAAATCAACGCTTGTTACCATGCTAAAAAGAGGATTAGAAGCGTATTCTTTAACAGATCGTGGTGCTGTCTATGCAATCAAAGGATGCCCAATGCATGAAGATCCACTTCATTTAATTCCACACCATCTGCGTCGAGATTTCTATGAAGAGTATGGCATTCGAGTTGAAGGAAACTTATCGCCTTTAAATACAATGAGATTAGAGGAAGAGTATGGCGGCAGAATTGAAGACGTTATTGTCGAAAGAATCTTCTTCTCTGAAGATAAACGTACGGGGATTGGTACATTCAGTCCATCTGATCCAAAATCTCAGGACATTGCTGACTTAACAGGAAGCATTGACTTTTCAACCATTGCTGAATACGGATCAGAATCAGATCCACGAGCATATCGATTTGACGGAGAGCTAAATAAAGCGAACCGAGGAATGATGGAGTTCCAGGAGATGTTAAAGTGTGATGAGAAGTTCTTATGGCATTTATTATCTCTTACCCAAGAAGGGAATTTTAAAGCAGGACGATTTGCTTTAATTAGTGCAGATGAATTAATCGTCGCACATACAAATGAAACGGAGTATCGCTCCTTTATTTCGAATAAGAAAAATGAAGCCTTGCATTCACGTATTATCGTCATGCCGGTTCCATATAACTTAAAGGTTAGTGAAGAAGAGAAAATCTATGAAAAAATGATTCGAGAAAGCGACGTATCGGATGTGCATATCGCACCACATACGCTGCGCATTGCTTCCATCTTTACAACGCTAACAAGATTAAAAGAGCCTAAAAAAGGCGATATTGATCTATTAAAGAAAATGAGGCTATATGATGGCCAATCTGTTGAAGGTTACAACGATGCAGATGTGGAAGAGTTGAAGAAAGAACATTCGGATGAAGGTATGAGTGGAATCGATCCACGTTATGTAATTAACCGTATTTCATCAACTATCATTCGAAAAGATATTAAATCAATTAATGCGTTAGATGTATTGCGTTCACTAAAAGAGGGGTTAGATCAGCATGCATCTATTTCAGCAGAAGACCGTGAGCGCTATCTAAACTACATTTCATTAGCACGTAAAGAATATGATGAAATCGCGAAAAAAGAAGTTCAAAAAGCATTCGTATATTCATATGAAGAATCAGCGAAGACGCTGATGGAGAACTACCTCGATAACGTTGAGGCATATTGCAATAAAAACAAGCTGCGCGATCCGTTAACAGGGGAAGAAATGAATCCAGATGAAAAGCTAATGCGCTCAATTGAAGAGCAAATTGGCATTTCAGAAAATGCGAAGAAAGCGTTCCGTGAAGAAATCTTAATCCGTATTTCTGCGTATGCTCGTAAAGGGAAACGCTTTGACTATAATTCGCACGAGCGTTTACGTGAAGCTATTCAGAAAAAATTATTTGCGGACTTAAAAGATGTAGTGAAAATTACCACATCAACGAAGACACCAGACGAACAGCAGCTGAAAAAAGTAAATGAGGTAGTTGCTCGCTTAATTGATGAGCATGGCTATAATTCCGTTTCAGCGAACGAACTTTTACGCTATGTAGGAAGCTTATTGAATCGATAAAGAATGATAAAAAACATGGCACCGCTGATATGTGCCATGTTTTCTTTATCTTTTATATTAGCAAAATAGGCATTTATCTCATTCACAGTAGATGCTTTTTCATATGATAGTGTACAGCCGGACTTTTTAAAAGTCGAAGCTAAATTAATTAGCAAGTATACCATTTTGAGACATAGGATAGAATAACCAACCTTTCAAAAGCAGCTTGAACAAGGAGGGGAAATACGTGGGTAAAGAGATTGATAAGAGTTTTGCGATTTCCAAGGAAGACTGGTCCCTCCACCGTAAGGGTCATGACGATCAGAAGCGACACCAAGAAAAAATCCAAGAAGCGATAAAGAATAACTTACCGGATTTAATTACAGAAGAAAACATTGTCATGTCAAATGGGAGAGACGTTGTTAAGATTCCAATTCGTTCATTAGATGAGTACAGAATTC
Source organism: Bacillus sp. VT 712 (assembly GCF_001614195.1). Lineage (NCBI taxonomy): Bacteria > Bacillati > Bacillota > Bacilli > Caryophanales > Bacillaceae > Bacillus > Bacillus sp. VT 712. The sequence continues at coordinate 16,939 of NZ_LWBK01000011.1, forward strand.
GCTACAATTATGATAAGAATAAACATGTTGGTCAAGGTGATGGGGAAAGTAAGGTAGGAGATGTGGTAGCCAGAGATGGATCTGGCGGTGATGGAAAAAAAGGTGCTGGCAAAGGTCAAGGTGCAGGTGATCAAGCTGGAGAAGATTACTTTGAAGCAGAAGTATCGCTCATGGAGCTACAAGAAGCACTGTTTGCACAGCTTGAACTTCCGAATTTACAGCGAAAAGAATCTGATAACATTGTTGTTGAACACATCGAATTTAATGATATTCGACGTACTGGCTTGATGGGGAACATTGATAAAAAGCGCACGATGATGTCTGCGTACAAGAGAAATGCAATGACTGGTAAGCCTGCATTTCACCCAATTTTCCCTGAAGATTTAAAATTTAAGACGTGGAATGAAGTAACAAAACCTGAATCAAAAGCAGTTGTGCTTGCGATGATGGATACAAGTGGGTCTATGGGGATTTGGGAAAAGTATATGGCGAGAAGTTTTTTCTTTTGGATGACTCGCTTTTTACGAACAAAGTATGAAACTGTCGAAATTGAATTTATTGCCCATCATACAGAAGCCAAAGTTGTTTCAGAAGAAGACTTTTTCTCTAAGGGAGAAAGCGGTGGAACTATTTGTTCATCAGCTTACCGTAAAGCACTTGAATTGATTAATAAAAAGTACGATCCTAGCCGTTATAATATTTATCCATTTCACTTTTCAGATGGCGACAATTTGACATCCGACAACGCAAGGTGTGTTAAGCTTGTAAACGAACTAATGAAGGTTTCTAATATGTTTGGATATGGAGAAGTAAATCAATACAATCGTCATTCGACTTTAATGTCTGCATATAAGAATATTCAGGATGAACAGTTCCGCCATTTTATTCTTAAGCAAAAAGCAGATGTATTTCATGCGATGAAAAGCTTTTTTAGAAAAGAGCCAGAAGGAACAAAATATGCATAAGGTATCACTTAAGAAGCCACTTCTATACAAGAAGGGGCTTCTTGTAGTTGACAGCTATTCGTCTCCGTTATATAGTTTATGTAGTTAAACTATTTAAGTATATAAACTAGGAGTGTCTAAATGGAACAAGCTGATAATATAAAAAAAGCTATTTCTATATTTAATAAAGTAAACGATTATTTAATGAAGACGTACTTTTCTTCGTTAATTAATGATATTACGCCAAAGCAATTTAATGTGCTGAGGTCAGTTTATGATATGCAACCTGTAAACGTGCAGACGATTGCGAAAAAATATAATTTGTCAATGAGCTCTGTTAGTCAGCTTATTACTAAATTAGAAAAAGAAAGTTATTTGCATCGAGAACTTAATCCTGAAAATCGTCGGGAAATCCTTTTAACGCTTGGTCCTAAAGGGCAGGAATACTTTGATGAATATGAGCGAATTGATCAATTTATTATAGAGCGCTACTATTCCCATTTATCTATGGAAGAAACACAGCAGCTAAAAGAAATTGCTAACAAGCTTTATCGAGTTGTAACAGGAGAGAACAGTGACAAATGAATGCGGATATCCAAGAAATTACGGTTCAGCTATTCGAAAGCTATGATAGTATTGCATTTATACTAAGTATTTTGTTGAATGTGCTCATTAGTATTGCTGGTGTTTTACCAAGCGTATTTTTAACAGCTGCTAATTTGGTTGTTTTTGGTTTTTGGGAAGGAATGGTTATTTCGTTTATTGGAGAATCAGTTGGAGCAGTTGTTTCGTTTTGGCTCTACCGAAAAGGTTTTCGAAAGTTAACTGCTCATAAGCAGTTGTCTTCTCCTAAAATTCAACAGCTTTTACATGCACGGGGAAAAGAAGCATTTCTACTTATTCTTTCTTTGAGACTATTACCTTTTGTCCCTTCAGGACTTGTTACATTTATTGCGGCTATTGGAAAGACTTCTTTAGGGATTTTTATTTTAGCAAGCTCAATTGGAAAGCTTCCTTCAATTCTTATTGAAGGCTATTCTGTTTACCAAGTCATGAATTGGACAAGCACTGGGAAGGTATTGGTTTCTTTCATAGGCTGCGTACTTATCATACTTGTAGTTCGAAAACTTTATACACGGTCTGCCATATGAAAGGAATGTTATAGGAAATGATTAATCAAATAGCAAAGCAAATCATTGAAATATTACCACAAAATGCGATTTCACGTGGAGTAGGGGTGTTAGGACGCTCAAGCATTAGCAGATATATCATCAAGCCATATAGCAAAATTTATAAAATTAATCTAGATGAAATGGAACAATCTTTAGACTCTTATCCTAATTTCACTTCATTTTTCACGAGAAAGCTAAAAGCAGAAGCCCGAGAAGTCGTAGCCGATCCATATACTCTTTCCAGTCCAGTAGATGGAAAAGTAGCAGAATATGGCGATATTAAGGAAGGAACTCTTATTCAAGCAAAAGGGATTGATTATCGAGTAGAGCAGCTGATTGGGTGTACGAAAGAAGAAGCTGAAAGGTTTGACGGTGGAACTTTTTTAACCATTTATTTAAGCCCTAGCGATTATCACCGCATTCATATGCCGCTTTCAGGAGCGGTCACAAAAGCAACATATTTACCAGGACGTTTGTTCCCGGTTAATCGTATCGGAGTCGAGCATGTTCCTGGGCTATTCACAAAAAACGAGCGATTGATCACATATGTGGATACGCAAGCTGGAACAATAGCGCTTGTTAAAGTAGGCGCATTTATTGTTGGAAGTGTCCAGGTACCCTACGGAAATCATACGACTAATGTAAAGAATGGAAAATATTATACGACATCTGTTAACGATACCTTTTATGAAAAAGGAGAAGAAGTGGGGTTATTTGAGTTTGGCTCAACGGTAGTCCTTTTGTTCGAAAGAGATAAGGTAAAGCTAACGAATACATTGGAACGTGGAACAAAATTAAAATATGGGGAACCGATTGGAACGTATAAGTCAGGAGATTTGGGATAAACACCAAATCTTCTTTTTTATGTTTAAATTACATAATATTTACAAATTTAGAAACACTGAAAGTATAACTATTTAGAATTGAGGTGGATTTGATGCTGATTAAACGTTATCCCAAAAAGAAAAAACAAAAGCAAGCAAGCGTACCAAAGCAAGATCCAGCATCTATCAACATCCCGCTCAAACTAACAATTGAAGAAAATAAAAAGTATATTCAAGAGTACTTAGACTATACAAGTGATTTAGGTGAGCGCTGGCTAACTTTTAATGGTAAAAAAGCGCTTTTAATATATTTTATACCGCTCATGGATTCGGTGAAATTAAACGAACATGTAATTAAATTAATGCTTCTTGAAAAGGAAGGAGACCCAAAAGAGGTTATTCAAATCGGTTCCGTTAACGAATCTCAAGATTTGCATGAAATCATTACGTTGCTCTGTAGCGGAGGAGCTATTTTATTTCTTGAAGATACACCCATTTTATATGTAATTGATGCTACGCTTCCTGCATCTAGGGAAGTTAGCCAAGCAATCGATGAAAAAGTTGTGCGCGGTTCTCATGAAGGGTTTGTTGAAAATCTAGATAAAAACATAAACTTAATGCGTCAGCGTTTTTTAGATGGAAGCTTAATCGTTAAATACCTTGAAGTCGGTACAATTTCGCGCACGAGAGTAGCTGTTTTATACCTTAAAGGAATTTCAAATCCAGAATACTATGAAGAAGTATTTCGACGATTAGAATCAATTGACGTGGACGCTGTGGAAAGCGGGAGTATTATTGAAGAAGCTCTTGAAAATTCACCGTTTTCACCTTTTCCACAGCCGCTTAATACAGAAAGACCGGACCGCGTGATGGGGAATTTATTAGAAGGAAGAATTGCGATTATGACAGCTGGAAACTCATCCACAATTGTTGCGCCTTCTTGCTTTTTTACATTCTATCAATCACCAGAAGATTATAATACGCGCTCTTTGTACGGCTCTTTCTTTCGATTGTTGAGAATCTTTAGTTTTTTTGTGGCAATCAGTCTACCAGCATTATATATTGCTACGATTTCATTTCACTATGAGCTTATCCCTGTTGATTTAATTTTAACGGTGAAAAGCAATCACTCGTACCAGTAGAGACTCTTCAAACGATTTGTACATTGTTATTTGATGAAGGAAAAGGGTTAGCTCTACTTTATGCAAAATTTAATAAGGAAAACATGTCTGTAGAAATAAAGGGAATTGCGTTATTTAATGGGGAAAAATTTTCGGGAATAACGTTAAAAGATGAGGAAGCAAAAGCATTATTATTATCAAATAAAAAGAACAAATATATGACGATGACAGATAAGGTAAAGATGAATGGAAAAAAGACTATGCTCAAATCGATATTAAACCAGATGTAACTGTTGAAGTGATTCATCGAGGAATCATTAATTAATTACAAGAGGTTGAGACATAAGTGCTTCAAACAATGATATACCCCAACTATCACAAGTTAACTGCTTTTGATAGCTTGGGTATTTTTTTGTTGGTTCAAAAACAAATTCAAAAAACTAGCGTAAGGGAACGAACTTGTGCTTACAACCTAGCTATTATAACAAAGTAATGATTCGCCTTTGAGAAGGAATCATTTCATTGTGTCCCAGTCTCTTTTATTTTTAAAGTTTGGTATCCAGAAAAAGAGGTAACGTGATAGGATAAAGTAAGCTGAATGTTTCATAAATACATAGCATGTACAATATGATAGAAGTAAAAGCAGACGGTAAGGACAGAGAAGGTGTGGAAAAACATGACGGATAATACAAAGAAAAAAGTAAAACAAGGATTGCTTTTCTTGTTTATTATATATGGTGTGACACTTATTTACGTCACGCTCATTAAAGAAAACGAGCAAGTATATGGGCAAGCCATGAACTTAAGCTTATTTAGTACAATTAAGCTCATGTGGGCCAGTGGAAATCTTGAGCTAGCATTCGTGAACGTAATAGGGAATATTGTAATGTTTGCTCCAATTGGAATGTTTATACCGCTTTTTATGAAATCATTTGACGGATTTATTCAAGTGGTTGTCACAGGGTTCTTAATCAGTTTCACTGTTGAGATTTTACAATATGAGTTAACAGAGCGAGTTTTTGATATTGATGATATTCTGCTAAATTCAATTGGAACACTGGTCGGATGGATTTTAGTTAAGCTGCTCTTTTTCTTTAAAAGACTTATTTTAAAACGATAGACACCGAGATAAGTAGTTGCTTACCTCGGTGCTTTTTATTAAGAATAAAGTTTAGATCCTTTTTCAATAAATTCCTGTGATTTTTCTTTCATGCCTTGTTTAGCGAAATCAACGAGCTGTTTTTCATCCGCTAGTTGTCTAATATCATGAGAAATTCTCATTGAACAGAACTTAGGTCCACACATGGAACAAAAGTGAGCGGTTTTAGCACCTTCTGCTGGTAGTGTTTCATCATGGTATTCTCGAGCTCGGTCAGGATCTAACGATAAATTAAATTGGTCATGCCATCTAAACTCAAATCGAGCTTTTGAAAGTGCGTTATCACGAATTTGGGCACCTGGGTGACCTTTTGCAAGATCAGCAGCATGAGCAGCAATTTTATAGGTAATTACACCTTCGCGAACATCTTCTTTATTCGGGAGGCCTAAATGTTCTTTTGGGGTTACATAACAAAGCATTGCTGTACCAAACCACCCAATCATTGCAGCTCCAATACCAGACGTAATGTGGTCATAGCCCGGTGCTATATCAGTTGTTAGTGGTCCCAGGGTATAGAATGGTGCTTCGTGGCAAACTTCCATTTGTCGGTCAACGTTCTCTTTAATCAGATGCATTGGCACATGTCCAGGACCCTCAATCATTACTTGAACATCATGCTTCCATGCAATTGTTGTTAATTCGCCAAGCGTATCAAGCTCTGCAAATTGAGCTTCGTCGTTCGCATCAGCAATTGAACCAGGGCGCAGGCCATCTCCCAGTGAGATTGAGATATCATATTGCTTACAAATTTCGCAAATCTCTTCAAAGTGTGTATACAAAAAGTTTTCTTGGTGATGTGCTAAGCACCATTGAGCCAAAATGGAACCACCCCGTGAGACAATACCGGTTGTTCGCGTAGCAGTTAGTGGAATATAGCGCAACAGTACGCCTGCATGAATTGTAAAGTAATCAACCCCTTGTTCTGCTTGTTCAATGAGTGTATCACGATAAACCTCCCAAGATAGGTCTTCTGCTATACCATTAACTTTCTCTAAAGCTTGATAGATTGGGACAGTGCCAACAGGAACGGGTGAATTTCGAATAATCCATTCGCGCGTCTTATGAATGTCTTTACCAGTTGAAAGATCCATAATTGTATCTGCTCCCCACCTTGTAGCCCACGTCATCTTTTCAACTTCATCTTCAATTGATGAATGAACAGCAGAGTTTCCGATATTTGCATTAATTTTCACGTGAAACTTTGTTCCAATAATCATTGGTTCAACTTCTGGGTGGTTAATATTGCAGGGAATGATTGCACGCCCTGCTGCAACTTCTTCACGAATCGTTTCTGCACTCATTTGCTCACGAATTGCGATAAATTCCATTTCAGGCGTGATAATTCCTTTTTTTGCATAATGCATTTGGGTGACGTTTCTGTCATCCTTTGCTTTTTGTGGTGAATAATTAATAAGGGGAAAGCTTTTCGTTTCGTTCCGTTGATCGCCTTCTTTATAGCCGTTATCTCTTGCTTGAACGGTACGGCCAGCATAGGAAAAAGTATCGTTTCGTTCTGCAATCCATGGTTTGCGTAAAGGTGGCAGTCCTTTTTCTAAATCTACACTATAGGCTGGATCGGTGTATACGCCGCTTGTATCGTAAACGCGAACGGGGGTGTTTTGCTCTTCACCGCGGTCGTTTACAGTGGGGGAAAGGTGGATTTCGCGCATCGGTACTTGAATATCACTTCGAGTCCCTTGCACGTATACTTTTTTACTGTTTGGAAACGGCTGTTGCATTGAAATGATTACTTGTTCTTTAGACATACTTATTCCTCCATTATGCTAGTAGATTTTGAGAAAATAAGCTATACCGAACAAAAAAATCGGGCTCTATGTAAGAGCCCGATGGAATAGACAAAAAAGAAAACAGCATAAAACACCGTTCTTTCAAGACTACTTCCCTACGTTGGTATAACCCAAATCAGGTTCAGAGGGTTAAAGAGCACAATAACTCTTCTCTCAGTCTGTGTAATCAGACACCCCTAGTAGAAAATCATTTAATTGACGACTTCATTCTACCATCATTAGGGAAAAATGCAAGCGGTTATTTATCTTTTTGCTGCTTCAAATGCAATAACAATAGCGGTAATAATATGCATAACCATTCCCACAACTGGGATTACGCCGACAAATGATGTCACCATCCCCAAAATATTTCCGTAAGCTGAACGACCTTCTTTATGAGATAAAAATAGAGCAATTGCATGCAGGAAAAAAGCAAATACTAAAGGTCCCCATGAAAAGCTTATGATGAATGCACCACCAATTAGAGGAATACCTAAAAATGCTTCATACCCAGCCGTTAGCCATTTCATAACACGTACATTTCCGCTCATGTATAAGAGCCTCCTATTAAGTAATATAGTAGTATATACGAACGAATTAGCTAGAAGTTTCATTTTATAGACTGACTATTAATGGGAAAAAATATAATTGATAAAATATTTTAATTTTTGTATACAAATCTTAAAAGTTTTGTTAAAATATTTTTATTCAATTAAAACACCTTATAAATTCGTTGAAGAGAACGAGTAGGTTATGAAAACTGTTCCCCAGAGAGCTAACGTTTGCTGAAAGTTAGCGTACAGTTCCTAGCTGAAAATCATCTCTGAGAAAATATGCTGAAGCCTTATAGTAAGTATATTCGGACGTCCACCGTTAGAAGGAACACGTATGAACACGTACGTTGGCGAGTGCTGCTGTTTTTAGCAGAACGAGGGTGGTAACGCGAGAATTATATCTCGTCCCTTTTTAGGGACGGGATTTTTTTGTGTATAAAAAGGAGTGATTCGAGTGGAAAGTGATATTGACATTAGACAGAAAAATCAGAAATACAAACAATCTAGGAGGAACTCACATGAATGCTTTATCAAGAAAAGATACACTGTTTATTAGTTTAATGCTATTCTCATTATTTTTTGGAGCAGGAAACTTAATTTTCCCTCCATTTTTAGGACAGTCTGCTGGAAGTGAATTGTGGCCAGCTGTTACAGGCTTCATTTTATCGGCTGTGGGGCTACCAATCCTGGGTGTCATTGCTGTAGCAAAATCAAATGGTCTTCATTCATTAGCAAACCGAGTCCACCCAGTTTTCGCCGTTGTATTTACGGTCATGATTTACTTAGCAATTGGACCTTTTTTAGGAATCCCACGAGCAGGAAGCTTAGCATTTGAAATGGGCGTACAGCCTTTTTTACCTGAAGGAGTAAATGTAAAAGCCGCGCTGTTTGGATATACGTTTTGTTATTTTGCACTTGCTTACTGGTTAGCTTTAAAGCCTTCAAAGCTTGTTGACCGCTTTGGAAAAGTATTAACGCCAGTTTTATTAGTTCTTATTTCACTTATTTTTATTCGTGCCCTTTCTTATCCTTTTGAGCCGGCTGGTCAACCTGCAGGTAATTATGTCACAAAAGCATTCGCTACTGGATTTACCGATGGTTATGCGACCATGGATACAATCGCTGCGCTAAACTTTGGAATTGTCATTGCAATGGCTTTGAAGCAAAAAGGAATGACTAGTGCGAAAAGTATTATGTCATCATCCATTCGTGCAGGAGTAATTGCAGGAACGTTGCTAGCTATTATTTATCTTATGCTGGCATATTTAGGATCTGTTAGTCATGCCAATGCAGCAAATGGAGCAATAACGTTAACGAACATTGTATTTACGCTTTTTGGACCGTTCGGAGCTGTTCTATTAGGAGTTGTATTTACGCTAGCTTGTTTAACAACTTCTGTTGGATTATTAACCTCATGCAGTCAGTATTTTGAGCAATTAGTACCGAAAGTATCATATAAGGTTTGGGTTAGTACAATTGCCGTATTTAGTTTACTTGTTGCAAACTTAGGATTAACCATGATTCTAAAAATTTCAGTTCCAGTTTTAACAGCTATTTACCCTGTTGCTATTATGCTAATTGTTCTATCATTAACGAATTCTTTAATCAAAGGAAAGCAAGGTGTATATGCTTTATCTATTTTATTCGTTGGAATTGTAAGCGTAACGGACGCTTGTCTTCAGTCAGGGTTAAACTTAGGTGCTTGGGGGGAACTTGTAAAGACTTTGCCATTGTATAACACAGGATTTGGTTGGTTAGTACCAGCAATCGCTGGGGCTATGGGCGGTTATCTTCTTAGCTTATATAATCTAAAAGGTAAAGTAGTTCACTCAAAACAAGTTAAATCATATAGTAAATAAGATTGTCCATAAAAAAGCCCAAACTGGGCTTTTTTTGTTCTTCAAATAAAGATTGTGTTTTTATCAGCAAACAATTATGATAAAAAGCGAATATTCACGTTTGCTATGAAGATGAAAAAATTATGTAATCTTGAAAGGTAGAGTAAAAATGTGGGAAATTATTGTTGCGATTATTTTAGGAATTGTAGAAGGTCTAACTGAATTTGCGCCTGTATCATCGACCGGACACATGATTATTGTAGATGATTTATGGCTGAATTCAAAAGAGCTATTTTCACCAGAGGTTGCTAATACATTTAAGATTGTCATTCAATTAGGCTCGATCCTAGCCGTTGTTGTTTTGTTTAGAAATCGTTTTATTAATCTATTAGGGTTAAATCGTAAAAATGAGAAATATGAACAGGTAACAAATCGATTAAAACTTTCTCAAGTTATCGTTGGTTTGCTTCCGGCAGCTGTATTAGGATTCTTATTTGAAGATTTTATTGACAAGCATTTGTTCTCGTTGAACACGGTGTTAGTCAGCTTAATTGCAGGAGCAATTTTAATGATTATTGCAGACCGCTTTGCTTCAAGAATTCCAAAAACAGAAACGGTAGATCAAATGACTTATCGTCAAGCAATTGGTGTTGGATTATTTCAATGTATCGCTCTATGGCCAGGGTTTTCACGCTCTGGTGCTACGATTTCAGGTGGGGTACTTTTGGGTATGAGCCACCGAGCAGCTTCTGACTTTACTTTTATTATGGCTGTTCCTATCATGGCAGGAGCTAGTGGGTTATCATTAATCAAAAATTGGCAGTATTTCACAATTGATGCATTGCCTTTTTTCATTGCTGGTTTTATTAGTGCTTTCATTGTAGCGCTTGTTTCCATTCGCTTTTTCTTAAAATTAATTAATCGAATAAAATTGGTACCTTTTGCTATTTATCGTATTGTATTAGCAGTTGCTATTTATCTTGTATTCTTTTAAGAATGCTAAAACAGCCTTGGTTACATTTAGAGCCAAGGCTGTTTTATATTTTGGCATTTATATAGTTAAAAAGTTTTGAGTCATAAAAATAAATTGACAAGCTTTCGAAAAACAGATAAATTATTCTTATTGAATAAAATATTAATTCTGTATAATATTTCAGAAAAATAATTTAATAAGAAGCTTAGTCTACATTAGAGCGGGGGAACCACAAATTTGGTATATCATATGCCTTGGGGTGAATCTTTCCTGAGTGAAAGTAGGGTACTCTCAAACCCGAATCCGACAGTTAACCTCGTCTGCTTATTGAGAGAAAGAACATTGTCTTTTTGTCGACCATTCTTTCTTTTAGAATGGTCTTTTTTTAATTTTCAGAAAAAATAAAATCGCTTTACAACAGAGAGGAGAGCACATATGAAAAAATTGCGGTTTGGCATGGCAACACAAATTTTTGTTGGTTTAATTTTAGGTATTCTAGTTGGTGTTATTTGGTTTAATGATCCAAGAGTAGCAACGTATTTACAGCCTCTGGGCGACTTATTCTTACGCCTGATTAAAATGATTGTTATTCCAATTGTTATCTCAAGCTTAATTGTTGGTATTGCGGGCGCTGGTAACGGCAAGCAAGTAGGCCGATTAGGTGCTAAGACTATCATTTACTTTGAAGTCATCACAACGTTTGCAATCATTATAGGTGTTTTATTGGCTAATGCTTTCCAACCAGGTGTAGGAGTGGACATTGAATCTGCACAAAAGACTGATATTAACCAGTACGTAGAGACAAGTGAAGAACAAAGTGAGAAATCCGTTGCAGAAACGTTCCTTCATATTGTTCCAACGAACTTCTTCCAATCATTAGTGGAAGGTGACATGTTAGCCATCATCTTTTTCTCCGTGTTATTTGGATTAGGTGTAGCAGCTATTGGGGATCGTGGAAAGCCTGTTTTACAATTTTTTGACGGCGTTTCTCATGCGATGTTCCATGTTGTTAACATGATGATGAAAGTTGCTCCTATCGGGGTCTTTGCTCTCATTGGTGTAACTGTTTCTAAGTTTGGTTTAGAATCATTAATGTCTCTAGCGAAACTTGTTATTCTAGTTCACGCTGGTTTACTGTTCTTCTTAATTGTGGTTTTAGGAGCGGTTGCGAAATGGGCTGGTGTAAATATCTTTACATTAATGCGTTATTTAAAAGATGAATTGCTGTTAGCATATAGCACATCAAGTTCAGAAACGGTATTACCGCGTATTATGGGCAAATTAGAAAAAATGGGATGTCCAAAAGCTATTGTATCGTTTGTTATCCCAATTGGTTATACGTTTAACTTAGATGGATCTGTGCTGTATCAAGCAATTGCCGCTATTTTCTTGGCACAGGTTTATGGAATTGACTTAACCATTGTCGAACAGCTAACGCTAATCCTAGTGCTTATGATTACTTCAAAAGGGATGGCAGCCGTTCCAGGAACATCATTTGTTGTATTATTAGCAACGTTGGGTACGATTGGAATTCCAGCCGAAGGTCTTGCATTCATTGCCGGTGTGGACCGAATTATGGATATGGCTCGTACAGTTGTAAACTTAATGGGTAACACAATTGCAGGAATTGTTATGTCTAAGTCTGAAGGCAAGTACAATCCTATAAAAGCTAATGAAGTGATGAAACAGTCGAGAGAGGCAAAAGCAGCTAGCTAATGTATCTTCTAATCTCGTAACAATGCTTAATGCATAAGGCTACTTACCGGTTCTATTTTTATGAACAGGTAAGTAGCTTTTTTGATAATTTTTTGATTAGTTCTTTATTAATAAAGAAATTAAACCTATAATTATAGTAGGTAACAACAGATATGTTTTTAAATAAACAAGCTGAGCGTGCTCTAGTATGTGGCATGTGAGTGAATTTAGGAAGAAAGCGTGGGAGGCATTTACATATGTGGAAGAAGCGCATAGCAATTATTGTATCGATTATTGCAGCTTGTTTTTTAATTCCTTATAGCTTACCAATTGTCTTTGCATTATTAACAGCAATTGTTCTAGAAGGTCTTATTCAAAAGTTGCAGCATTCTTTGAAGTTTAGTCGAATCTATGCTGTATTAGTAGCGTTTTTATTATATGTTGTATCCATAACATTAATTGGTTTCTTTATTATTCGTACAATTGTAACGCAAGTAGTGGCTCTCTCAAAAGTTACGCCTTCTTTTGTAAAAGAGCTTTATGAAACAACAATTTATCCTAACATTATTAAGTGGAAGTATTATTCAAACGCTCTTCCTACAGAAGTCATTTCATCCATTGAAAACGCAATCGAAAGCACCATTAATTCATTGGATACACTATTAAAAGGAACCGTTGAGTTAATTATTAGCTTTGCTGCAACCGTTCCAGGCTTCCTGCTAGAATTTCTGATTTATTTAGTTGCTTTAGTATTCATTAGCTTAGAGCTACCGAACATAAAAGAAAAAGTAAAATCGTTTTTAACAGATGAAACGAAATATAAAACAAAGATTGTTATTACGCAATTAATGCAAGCAGGTGTTGGCTTCATTAAAGCTCAGATTGTATTGAGTCTTTTAACATTTGTGATGGCTTATGTTGGGCTATGGCTATTAAATGTTCCGTACACGGCTTTATTGAGTCTTTTAATCGTTATCGTTGATATTCTACCAATTCTAGGAACAGGTTCCGTTCTAGTTCCATGGGGAATATTTGCTTTAACTCAAGGTCAAGACTCGTTGGCAATTGGTCTATTTATTTTATTTGGGGTGATTACCGTCGTTCGAAGAGTTGTAGAACCAAAAGTTTTTTCAACAAACATGGGGATTTCTCCTTTAGCTGCGTTAATTAGCCTGTATATTGGATTTAAATTGCTAGGGTTTGTGGGGCTGTTTTTAGGTCCAGCTCTTGTCATCTTATATGATGCGCTTCGAAAAGTTGGCGTCATCCAAATTAACTTTAAAATTTAGGAGACTGAGACATAAGTAGTTCAGTCCTTACTATACCTGAACGATTGAGAGTTCATAACTTTTAATCGTTCAGGTTTTTTGTTGGGATTTTTTACAGAACGACTCGTTAATTCGTTAGATTGACAGCATTCGTTCTTTTTTTACTTTTCAATTAAAGGGGATTAATATACAATTATGACTTGTGAAGCTTTAAAATATCACGTTTTGTTATAGAGCAGTAAGTTAACTAAGGAGGAAGTCGTTTGTTAGAAACAATTGTTTTATCACTAGTAGAAGCGCTTAAGCAACTTTCGTATTTCGGCGTTATCTTAGCGCTAACGTTTGAATTTGTCCCAGCAGAGCTAGTCTTACCACTCGTAGGATATTGGGTATATCAAGGTGACATGAACCTTTATTTAGCTATTTTAGCGGGAACAGTTGGAGGCGTGTTTGGACCATTAACACTTTATGCTCTTGGTCGCTATGGTGGGCGTCCACTTGTCTTAAAATATGGAAAGTATTTTCTAGTAAAAGAAAAGGAAATCGATGCAGCAGATCGATTTTTTAATAAATATGGGGCAGGAGTAGCCTTTTTTGGTCGCTTTATTCCTGGAGTACGTACAGCCATCTCGCTTCCTTGCGGAATGGCAAAAATGAACGTTTGGCAATTTTCCATTTACACGTTTGTAGCGATGTTACCAATTACTGCCCTTTACGTATATCTGGGTTATAAGTTAGGCCCACAATGGGAAGATGTTGGACCTATTGTATCTCAATATATGCAGCCGATTGGAATTGGACTATTAGTTATCATTGTTATTTTCTTTATGTTTAAATATGTGAAAAAGAAATAAAAAGCATAAGGGAAAAGAGAGCGTCCAGCAAATAAGTTGTCTGGGCGCTTTATGTAGAAAGGGGAAAGCATGTGGAAACGACTGAACAGCTGGCTAAAGAATTAAAGAAGATTGAAAAGTGGGAAAAAAGTCAAAAGGGACTATTCTTTTGGGAAAAGCTGCTTCGCTTACCTTTTGCAGCGCTTGATAAAGTCACGCCTAGGTTTATCCACGAAAAAATAGAAAAGCTTCTTGACGAGGTTGCTAAGTACATTGATAACGGAGGCCAATATTTAGCTAATACTTCCGCTACGTTAGAAAAAGCATCTAAACGTTTAAAAGAAAAAGATTTAACATTAACGGATATTCAGCAGTTATCTATTCAAGAAATGGATGAGTTAGCAAATGCCTTTGTGGAGGCACGTCAAAAAAATGCTAAAATTCAAGGTGCTACGACTGGAATTGGTGGTATCTTCACGCTGGCTATTGATGTACCGTTTGTACTAGGGCTAACTTTAAAAACGCTACAAGAAGTAGCCGTTTCCTATGGATACGACCCGACAAAACAAGAAGAGCGTGTGTTTATGGTAAAGTGCATGCAGTTCTTATCCTCTGACATTGTAGGTAAGCGAGCAATTTTAGAAGAGCTATCAGAAGGAAAGCGAGAACAAAGCTTATCGCAGCTTCAAGGTTGGAGAGAGGTATTTACGACTTATCGAGATAACTGGGGATGGAAAAAGCTTTTTCAAATGATTCCTATAGCAGGTATGATCTTCGGTGCTTATGTAAATAAGCAGGCGATTGGAGACATTGGAGAAATAGGGACGATGCTTTATCGTAAACGCCGCATCTTAGAACGATTAGAACAAGAAAAGAATTTACAAGAGTCATAATAAGACATTTCCTGCGAAATAACATTATTTCTAGGGAAATATGTCGATAAAAAAGCATCCTTGCTACTAAGAAGGATGCTTTTTACCTTAAACAATACCGAAGAAAGTGTAAAGTGCAATGATGACAAAAACCGCTAGCGTTTTAATGATCGTAATTGCAAAAATATCTCGATATGCTTGACGGTGAGTCAAACCTGTTACTGCAAGAAGCGTAATAACAGCACCGTTATGTGGAAGTGTATCCATACCGCCTGATGCCATCGAAATAACGCGGTGCATTACTTCAGGTGGTATATTAAACTGATTAATTGCCGCTAAATACTTTTCTGACATAGCGCTTAATGCAATTCCCATACCGCCTGATGCAGAACCAGTTATACCAGCCAATGTTGTTGTAGTCACAGCACCGTTAACAAGTGGATTTGTAAATGTCTCGGAAATTCCTTTACTAATAACACCAAAGCCTGGAAGAGCAGCAATAACGCCTCCAAAACCATATTCAGCACCCGTGTTCATAGAAGCTAACAATGCCCCGCTGATACTGGTGTTAAGACCTGCTTGAAAGTTTACTTTTATCTTTTTCCAATCATACAGTAGTGTCGCAATAATCCCTACTACTAGAGCCATTTGAACTGACCAAATAGCAAGTACAGATGAAAGCTCAACTTTTCCAAAGGAGTCAAGACCAATGGCAGTAAAATCAAAGCCATTTGGATACCAAACAGGCAAAGCCATTGTAAATACTTTATTCATAACACCTACTAAAATGAGTGGTACAAACGCTAAGATTTGACGAGGCAAGGTTGGTTTTTCACTTTTCGTACTTGTTTCTTCTTCTCCCGTTGTTACATCATTTTCTAGCTTCTCAGCTGCAGCTGCGGTTTCGTGGTCAAAGCCGTAGTACCCTTCACCAGCAGCTTCTGCTTTTTTACGACGAGCTTCTAAATACTTCATCCCTACAAGTAAGACGAAAATGGCTCCAATAATACCGAGCATCGGTGCAGCATAAATATCAGTTTTGAAGAAAGTAGTTGGAATAACGTTTTGAATCTGTGGAGTACCTGGTAAAGCATCCATTGTAAACGTAAAGGCACCTAATGCAATCGTTCCTGGAATAAGCCTTTTAGGAATATTGGCTTCTCGAAATAGATTCGCTGCAAATGGATAGATAGCAAAAACAACAACAAATAAGCTAACTCCACTATAAGTTAGAACCGCTCCCATGATGACAATAGCTAAAATTGCACGCTTTGCACCAACAACTTGTACAATTGTTTTAGCAATCGTTTCAGCCAACCCTGACATTTCAACGACTTTACCAAAAATAGCCCCGAGTAAGAAAACGGGAAAATAAAGCTTGATAAATCCTACCATCTTTTCCATAAAAATATTTGAAAAGAAAGGTAATACATAGCTTGGCTCAGTTAGCACAACAGCAAAAAGTGCACAGATCGGTGCAAATAAAATAACTGAAAATCCGCGATATGCGACAAACATTAAAAGACTAAGTGATAAAAGGATAATAACTAGTTCCATTTCAAATCCCCCCTATAGCGTTCTTTATTTTATTAAATCGATATAATCCTCCTTTTATTTTTTAAAAAAATGTAAGCGTTTACTTAATGAAATATATTTGCAAGATTTGTGCCAACTTCTAAAAATCAGACAATAATAAACAAAGTCTGGATATTTGAATAGAAATATAGAGAAGTATAATTTTCATTTCCGAAAAACCGGAATATGAGAGATGTTTACTTCCGCAAATCCGGAAAAAATCCGTTTTTCCGGAATGAAAACAATTGTACAAGGAGAATTTGGTATAATAGATAGTAGAAGCGTGTACATAGGAGGAGCGATGGTGGCTAATAAAAATCGAATTCCTGATAAATGGTTTGAAGAGATTTTAAATGTAGCAACAGAATGGATCGTTGTAGTAAATGTTCAGGGTGAAATCCTTTATATAAATAAAGCTTACTGTGAGTTTTTACATACGACTGTTGAACAAGCAATTGGACGCTCTGTTCAAGAAGTGATTGAAAACTCAAGAATGCATATTGTGACTCAAACAGGCCAAGCAGAAGTAGCTAGCATTCATTTTATTAAAGGGAATGAGATGATTGCAAATAGATATCCTTTATATGTAGACAATGAATTAGTTGGAGCTGTGGGAACGGTAATGTTTCGGAATGCTAAAGATTGGCTAGCTTATTCTGAAAAAATACAGCCTCTATTAGAAGAATTAAATTATTATAAGAAAAAACTTGAGCACGAATCGGAAAGTAAATATAGTTTTCAAGATCTTATTGGAGACAATGAAAGGTTTCTCTTGGCTAAACAGTTAGCTGAAAGAGTGGCCAACAGTAAATCTGCTGTTTTGTTATTAGGAGAATCTGGGACTGGGAAAGAATTATTTGCTCACGCAATTCACCAAGCGAGTTCGCGGTGCTTCTTTCCGCTTGTTCGAGTCAACTGTGCATCTATTCCTCAGCAACTTTTAGAATCTGAACTGTTTGGGTATGAAGAAGGTGCGTTTACAGGTGCTCGTAGAGGAGGGAAAAAAGGAAAATTTGAGCTAGCTCATAGAGGTACAATCTTTTTAGATGAAGTAGGTGATATGCCTCTTCAAATGCAAAGCAAGCTGCTGCGTGTGGTACAAGAGAAAGAGCTAGAACGAGTTGGGGGTCAAAAAACCATCGATATTGATGTGCGAATTATTGCCGCTACCCATCGAAATTTAGAAGAAATGGTGGAAAAGGGTGAGTTTCGAGAAGATTTATATTATCGCTTGAATGTTATTAAAGTTGATATCCCACCTCTTCGCGAGCGAAAAGAAGATTTACCTGAAATTGCTTATGTGCTGTTAAAAAAACTAGAGCGGCACTTTCATCGCCCTAATCTCAAATTATCAAACGAGGTGTTACAGCAGTTACAAAAGCATTCGTGGCCTGGCAATATACGTGAATTAGAAAATGTATTGGAGAGAGCTGTTAATATTTTAGATGGTCAAACTATTCTCTTATCTCATTTACCTTTATATCTTCAAGACCTTGAAGGAGGCAATCAAGATATAAAAAAAGAAAGCAAAGGCTTAGTGATGACAGAAAAGGATGAGGTCCCATCATTAAAGGACGTGGTGGCACAAGCCGAAAAAGAAGCAATCGTAAAAGCTTTAAAAAGTACGAATGGAAACAAACAGCAAGCAGCTAAGCTCTTAGAAATTGGTAAAACAAGCTTTTATGATAAATGTAAGCGATATGGAATTGATTAAAAGCATGATGCGCATAAATCATCATGCTTGTTTTGTTTAAAGCAAAAAAGTACTTTTATTTCGTTAGTTATTTACCATTGAGAGAAAGTGGTTTTACACATAAAAAATTTGCGGTATTTGTATCCAAATCAATCAATTCAATCACCTATTATTCAATGGCACGAAAATGAAAGTGCAGAAAATGCCTCACTCTATTTAATTAACACATTATTTGCAGTTCCGCATGTTAGTATTAACTTAAAGCACTTAAGCTATGAACACTCTCAGCTATTATCTTATTGGATTACATTTTGGAAGAGTCATAGCAACCTTCTAAATGTTAACTTATTAATATATTTTGTTGACATTTATCTATGGTAAATGTTAACTTTTATTTTATATAGATTAACATATTTAGAGGGAGGGGATTGCCATGAAAGCAGCCTATATAAAGGATTGGGGAAAACTAGCTAATCAGGTTATTGAAGAAGGATACACCCTAACAAAAGAAGAAGCTCATCAAATACTAACTGTTCCAGATGAACAAATTTTAAACATTATGAATGCCGCTTATCAAATTAGGCACCATTACTATGGACGGAAAGTAAAGTTAAATATGATTATTAATACAAAGTCGGGACTGTGTCCGGAAGACTGTGGTTACTGTTCACAGTCTATTATTTCAGAGGCACCAATTGATAAATATGCTTGGTTAACACAAGAAAAAATCGTTGAAGGTGCATTTGAAGCAAAGCGCCGTAAAGCGGGTACATACTGTATTGTTGCATCAGGACGTCGTCCGACGGATAGAGAAGTAGAGCACGTTATTGGTGCTGTAAAACAGATTCGTGAAGAAACGGATTTGAAGATTTGCGCCTGTTTAGGGTTTTTAAATGATGATCAAGCCTCTAGGCTAGTAGATGCAGGCGTACATCGCTACAACCATAACTTGAACACACACGCTGATCATTATGATGAAATTTGTTCTACACATAGTTATGACGATCGAGTTGATACCGTGCAAAAGTCAAAACAAGCCGGATTATCTCCTTGCTCAGGTGCTATTTTTGGAATGGGTGAGACGGAGGAGCAGCGAGTAGATATAGCTTTTGAGATAAATAGGTTAGATGCAGACTCTATTCCGTGTAATTTCCTAGTTTCAGTGCCAGGCACACCGTTAGAGAATCAAAAATCCCTTACTCCGATGCAGTGTTTAAAAATTTTAGCGATGATGAGATTTGTAAATCCGACAAAGGAAATTCGTATTTCCGGCGGCCGAGAAATTAACCTTCGCTCGTTACAACCATTAGGGCTATTTGCGGCTAACTCGATTTTTGTTGGAGATTATTTAACAACAGAAGGACAAGAGCCAACGTCAGATTGGCAGCTGATTGAAGACTTAGGGTTTGAGATTGAAGAGTGTGCACTATAAAAAGTAGAGGCTGGGACATAAGTAATTCAGCTAATGATAAACCTGAACGATTGAGAGTTTCTCACTTTTAATCGTTCAGGTTTTTTGGTTGTGAAAACAATGTTGGAAACAGGGTGGAATGGAGCGTAGGACACTCGACTCCTGCGGGAAAGAGAGGGAAAACGGAGATCCCGCAGCGCAGCGAGGAAGCTCAGGTTCCTCCCCGCGGAAAGCGAGTGGCCGTAGCGCAATGGAACGAGCGTGTTCAGACAAACCAAAAAGATTGGAACAGCTAGTGTTCGTCTCTTAGAAGCAATCATTTTGTTATGTCCCAAACTCTCTTTTTTTTGTTTACAAAACATCTATTCCATCTTTACAAAACTATACACTTTCTTCACAGTGGCTTTATATAGACAAGCTAACATAATAACTGTGAAAGACAAGTGAATAGATAACCGGTTATGAATAAGAGAAGCCATGAAAAAAACAATAGAATGAAAGATCTATCCGTTTTTTTATGGCTTTTTTATTTACTTTATCTGAGGTGATTGTACGCATGGATAGAATAAATGAATTCGAATTTTATTTAAATAGAGATCGAATGATTGCATCCGTTAAAACGCCGAAAAGTCTAGAGCTCTTTTTAGAATCAGAAGTGAAAGCGGCTTTTCTTCTTACAGGTAACATTAGCGTCATTAAAAGGTATGTAGAGCTATTAAAGGAACATGACCGCTTTGTGTTTTTACATTTGGAGAAGATAAAGGGAATTAGTTATGACAAAGAGGGTCTCAAATTTATTGCAAAGTTCGTAAAGCCTACCGGAATTGTGACAACAAAGAGTTCTCTAATCCAGCTTGCGAAAAAAGAAGGTTTGATTGCTATTCAGCGTTTGTTTTTAGTGGATACCGACGCGGTAGCAAACGGGCTGAAAGTGGTTGAAGAAATCCAGCCAGATGCTCTTGAAATTATGCCAGCTTTAATACCCGAAATGATTGAAAAGTTAAAAGTAAAAACCTCGTGTCCACTCATTACAGGAGGGCTCATTCAAAATCAACGACATATCGATCAAGCATTACAAAGTGGAGCAGTAGCAGTATCGACAGGTAGAAATTGGTTATGGAAGACACAAAATAGTCATGAATAATTGTCTAGGTCCGTAAAGTAAAAAAGGGAGTGATGATATGAAGAGAGTACAACTGCAAAATTTTAAAAAATCATATGATCAAAAAACAAATGTCATTAGCGATATCAACGTCACCATTGAAGCAGGAGAATTTTTCGTCTTGGTTGGACCATCTGGATGTGGAAAAAGCACGATGCTCCGCATGATTGCTGGACTTGAAGAAATTACAGAAGGAAATTTGTTTATTGGAGAAGAAAAAGCAAATGGCTTGTTACCAAGTCAGCGCAACTTATCAATGGTATTTCAAAATTATGCGTTATATCCGCATTTAACCGTAGAACAAAACATCACCTTTGGATTGCATACAAAGAAGATATCTAAAATAGAGCAAAGAAAGCGCTGTCAAGAAGCTGCTGAGCTTTTGGGGCTTGACCAACTTTTGAATCGTAAACCAAAACAGCTTTCTGGTGGACAGCGTCAGCGTGTTGCGCTAGCACGAGCAATTGTTACGCAGGCACCCATATGTTTAATGGATGAACCATTATCAAATCTAGATGCAAAGCTTCGTGCCAAAATGAGGTCCGAAATTCGGCAGCTTCAGCGCAAGCTAGGTATCACAATGATTTATGTAACACATGATCAAACAGAAGCTATGACAATGGCAGACCGCATGATGATTTTAAACGGTGGACATATCCAACAGGTAGGAAAGCCTTTAGATATTTATAATTCACCTAACAATACGTTCGTTGCTTCATTTATTGGAGGGCCTCCTATGAATCTAGCAACGGTACAGGTGCATTCACATCAGCTGGTCTTTGAACAGGGCCAGTCACTTTCATACCCCATGTCTATTGAATTGATGACGGAATACAAAGATTTAATCGTTGGGGTAAGACCAGAAAAAGTGAAGCTGGCAAAAGGGGAAGAGCCAAGTCTGTTAGTAAAGGTTGTAAACGTAGAAATCTTAGGAACGGAAACACTAATTACTTTTACAGTTGGTTCAACTGAACAATGGGTTGCAAGATGGAATGGTCAATGGAACATTGCTGTCGGTGATGAGATTCCGATTTATATTGATCCGAAAGATATCTTTTTATTTCACTCTGAAACCGGTGAATGCGTGCATCAAGATACAAAGCATATTACGTCACATACGGTTGAGGAGGAGTTAGCATGAGTGCTATACCAAAGCTATCAAATGCTGAGGTGATACAACAAAAGCCTGCTTCTCGAGAACGTTCATCGTTGTTAGAAGGCTTAATTTACTTATTGCCGTCTATCCTTTTATTTGGCGTGTTTCTTTTCTATCCTATGCTTCGCACGCTGTATTTAAGCCTATTTATAACAGATAGTCAAGGTGTTCCCATAAGGTTTATAGGGGTGGATAACTTTGTGAATTTACTATCGAACCCTAATTTCTTACAAAGTATGAAAGCTACCTTTTTATTTGTTTTATACACGGTCCCCATTGGGATTATTATCGCTTTATTTTTAGCTTTAATCGCCAATGAAAAGTTAAAAGGAATTGGCTTTTTTCGCACGATGTTTTCATCGACAATGGGTATGAGCGTAGCGGCATCATCTGTTATTTGGATGTTTATGTACAATCCGGCCATTGGCATTATAAATAAAGTCCTCAATACGGTAGGGGTTCAAGGAGTTCAATGGCTGCTTGATCCAAAGTTTTCGCTTATTGCAGTTTCGATTTCAACCATTTGGATGAACGTTGGTTTTACATTTTTAATTTTGCTTGGTGGGTTGCAAAATATCGATGAAAAGCTATATGAAAACGCACAAATTGCAGGGGTAAGTTATTGGTATCAACTAAGGAAAATCACAATTCCAATGCTATCTCCAACACTCTTTTTTATCATTACCGTTTCGTTTATTAACGCGTTTCAAACCTTTGGGCAAATCGACATTTTAACCAAAGGAGGTCCGACAGATTCAACAAACGTAATCGTGTACTCTATCTATAAAGATGCCTTTATCAATTATAATGTTGGATCTGCAAGTGCACAGGCCGTTATCTTATTCTTTTGCATTCTGCTTTTAACCGTCCTTCAATTTAAACTAGGCGAAAGGAAGGTTCACTATCAATGAGCAAAATCAGAAAGTTTATCACGTATACGTTGCTAATTATATCGACTTTCATTATCGTATTTCCCATTCTATACGCTTTTTCCATCAGCTTTATGACCGGGGCACAAGTACTAGAAGGAAAGATTTTACCAACTTCCTTTACGTTCGATAATTACAGAGCGGCCTTTGAGCGAGTTCCGCTTTTAAACTATTTAGTTAACAGTTTTATCGTATCCATTTCAGTTATGTTTGGTCAGATTATTGTTTCCAGTCTTGCTGCTTTTGCTTTTGTGTTTATCTCATTTAAAGGGAGAGAAGCATTATTTTTTCTCTTTATCTCCACGATGATGATACCGTGGGAAGCGACGATGGTTCCAAATTTTTTAACTGTTCAAAAGCTTGGTTGGTTAAATAGCCATCTTAGCTTAACGATTCCGTTTTTTGCTTTAGCGTTTGGAACGTTTTTATTACGACAACAGTTTAAGACAATCCCTCATGAACTGTATGAAGCTTCTCAAGTTGCTGGAATTAGTCGATTCCGATTTTTTTGGAAGGTCGTACTACCAGTTTCAAAGACGAGCTTAGTTACATTAGGAGTCTATAGCTTTTTAACGACTTGGAACATGTACTTGTGGCCACTTCTTGTTACCAACACTGAAGAGGCACGAACAGTACAAATTGGTTTAAAGCAAATGCAAACACAAGAGATTTCAACTGATTGGGGGGTGGTGATGGCAGCGGTTGTTGTGGTGATTTTACCGACATTATTACTTCTATTCTTAGGTCAAAAACGACTTCAAAAAGGTCTTACACAAGGTGCAATTAAATAAGGGAGTGACAGTGATGAAAAAATGGTTAGCAATACTTAGTGCTTGTATGTTAATGCTTGTTGCAGCGTGTTCAAACTCGAGTAGTGGTTCTGAAGTACAAGAAACAAAGAAAACAGAGGATGGTAAAACAGAAGTTGTCTTTTGGCATGCGATGAGTGGTGACTTAGAAAAAGTTTTAAATACGATGGTAGACGATTACAATAAATCACAGGATGAAGTAGAAGTAAAACCAATGTTTCAAGGAACGTATGAAGAGTCATTAACAAAATTCAACACGGTAGCAGGCACAAAAGATGCGCCTGCTGTTATGCAAACATTTGAAGTAGGAACAAAATATATGATTGATAGCGGGAAAATTCAGCCTGTTCAGAAGTTTATTGATGAAGAAAACTATGATACCTCTCAGTGGGAACAAAATATTTCAAGCTACTATCAAGTAGATAGTGAACAGTATTCAATGCCTTTTAATTCGTCAACGCCTGTTCTTGTTTATAACAAAGATGCATTTAAAGAAGCTGGGTTAGATCCTGAAAAAGCACCAACGACTTATGATGAGCTACAAAAAGCAGCAGAAAAATTAACAAAGAAAAAAGGAAATCAAACAACGCAGTACGGGTTCTCTATTTTAAATTATGGTTGGTTTTTTGAAGAGCTAGTAGCTGCACAAGGCGGTTTGTATGTTGATAATGAAAACGGACGCAACGGTAACGCTGAGAAAGCAGTATTTAATGGAAAAGAAGGGTTAAACGCTTTTAATCTGATTTCAGATATGTATAACGACGGTACTTTTTATAATGTAGGTCAGAATTGGGATGACATTCGAGCCGCGTTCCAATCGAAGAAAGTTGCGATGTTCTTAGATTCATCAGCAGGTGTCAAAACGTTGATTGATAATGCGCCGTTCGAAGTGGGGGTAGCCTATTTACCAGTTCCAAAAGAAGAAGATCGCCAAGGTGTTATTATTGGGGGAGCTTCTTTATGGATGTCGAATGGAATCAGTGAAGAAACGCAAAAGGCAACATGGGATTTTATGAAATATCTTGCAACACCTGAAGCTCAGGCAAAATGGCATGTAGAAACAGGGTATTTTGCTATTAATCCAAAAGCATACGAGCAAGATATTGTAAAAAAGGAATGGGAGAAATATCCTCAATTAAAAGTAACGGTTGACCAATTGAGCCAGACAAAGCCGTCTCCAGCAACACAAGGTGCGCTGATTTCTGTTTTCCCAGAATCTCGTCAGAAAATTGTATCGGGGATGGAAAGTTTATATCAGGGTGTTAAACCACAAGAAGCTTTAGATCGAGCAGCAGAAGAGACCAATCGTTCTCTTGAAGCAGCGAATCAAAAATAAGAAATGGTATAAGGCCCGTTTATGAAAAATCAAGCGGGCTTTTATTCTACATAATAAGGGGAATCGGTATGATCAAAAAAACAAAGGTGTATGCTCATAGAGGGTTTAGCAGCCAATTTCCAGAGAATACGATGCGAGCATTTGAAGAAGCTAGGCAGAGAAACGTAAGTGGTATTGAATTAGACGTACAGCTCACAAAAGATGGAGAAGTCGTTGTTATTCATGATGAAGAAATAAATCGAACTACTAATGGTATCGGCTATGTTCAAGACTTTTTCTTAAAGCAAATTATTTTATTTGATGCCGGAACTTGGTTTCATAAGGCGTTTCACCAGGAGGCTATTCCTACGCTTCGAGATGTGTTTGAATGGATAGTTAGTACAAAGAGTCAGTTAACCCTTAATATTGAGTTAAAAAATGATGTGATAGCGTATGAAGCTCTGGAAGAAAAGGTGCTAGAGCTTATAGAAGAGTATGAGCTTGTGAACCAAGTCATTATCTCATCTTTTAACTACAAAAGCTTGGTGAAAGTTAGGTCTATACATCCACATATTTCACTAGGATTTCTATTTGAAGGAATCGATAACAAAGCGGTTGAAAAAGCTTTGACTATTCAGGCAAGTGGCCTTCACTGTGAGCCTCAGTATGCATTTTCAGCAGAAGGAAAAAGAGCACAAGCGTCTGGACTAGAGCTTCGCGTATATACGGTTAACGACAAGCATTTGTTTCTTCAGCTTATCAATGAAGGTGTAGAGGTTATTATGACGGATGATTTGGAAATGAGTAGCAGGATATAAGTAAATGAGAAAGGCTGGGACATAATTATTTCAGTTGATGAGATATCCAAACTGTTGAGAGGTAAATCCTTTTGGTAGTTCGGATATTTTTGTTGGTTTCGAAAATAAGTTAAAAAACTATTAGAATAGAAGGATTGTCTGTAGCATGATGGAACGAATTTGTTCTTACAATCTAACTATTATAGAGACGTCATGATTCGTATTTGAGAAAGAATCATTTAGTTATGGCCTAGCCTCTTTTCAAGTTGCACAAATGCAACTTCTTTTCCACAAAACTAAATAGTTTAATAGGATCTATTTACGTGTTAAGAGTCAACAATGTTTCTATAGACCCACACGAAACTCGTTTGGTACACTAGTTTTGCTCATTTTGTTGAGAAAGGTTGCGAACAGTGTGGAAAATTATTATGAACAAGCTCAAAAAGGTGCATGGGTTAGCATTGTCTCATATATTACATTATCAATTTGTAAGTTAGTCATTGCATTCATTACTAGTTCATTCGCTTTAAAAGCGGATGGTTTAAATAACGTAACGGATATTGTTGCTTCAATCGCTGTATTAGTTGGATTGAAAATCTCTCAAAAGCCTCGAGATCATGATCATCCATATGGACATTCGCGTGCAGAGCATATCGCTTCTTTAATCGCGTCATTTATTATGATGGTTATTGGTTTACAAGTTCTTGCTGATGCAGGACAATCTATCTTTCTAAAAGAAGTGGAAGCTCCTAATCTGTTAGCTGCATGGGTAGGGCTGGCAGCCGCAGTTATTATGTTCTTTGTCTATCGTTATAACATTATGCTTGCTAATAAGCTAAACAGTCAGTCGCTTCGAGCCGTAGCAAAAGATAATTTATCAGATGCATTAGTCAGCATTGGCGCTGTTATTGGAATTGTCGGCTCTCAGTTTGGATTACCGTGGATTGACTTGGTAGCAGCTATCATTGTTGGACTCATCATTTGTAAGACGGCTGTAGAAATCTTTAAAGAAGTGACACATTCCCTTACAGACGGGTTTGATCAAGAGCAGTTGTTGCATTATAAAGAAGTTATTTCTGAAGTTCACGGAGTTAATGAAGTTCACGATGTTAAAGCAAGAATGCTAGGGAATCACGTTGTTTTAGATGTAACGGTGAAGGTCGATCCTTATCTAGATGTCATTAATAGTCATCAAATTGCTGATAAGATAGAACATATGATGAGCGACGAGTATCAAATTAAAGATACGCTGGTACATATTGAGCCGGATGTATCAAGAAAGTTAACGTGAAAAGAGTGTTTTTCTTTAGGGAAAGCACTCTTTTTTCTTTTGAGAAAAATTGATTGTTAGAAAAAAGTATTTTAAAACTCTTCACATTTTCAGACAAGTATCCGTTATAAAAGAGGACAGTGAATTAATGAATGTAATGTAGAAGGGTGAGAGCATGAAAAAATTAAGCACCAAAATGATTTTATTCTTCACATCGATTATCATCATCTTATTATTGCTGGTTTCAGGAATTGTTTATCAATTTACGAAAAAGCAAATTGAACACGATGTGCAGGTACAATCACAAACGCTCGTGGGAGAGCTCAAAACAAATATCGGTAATTATTTGAAAATGTATAGTCGTAAAGTAGCTGAGTATAGTGAAAACGACGTACTGGTTAATTTTCTAAAAGAAGAAAAAGAGCCACAAAAAGACAGCTACTTTAGCTGGCAAACGGTTCAAAAGGAATTTCAGCAAGTCAGTGAAAAATATCCAAATATGGCGCTTCAGTATATTGGAACAGAAAATAAAGGAATGTACACGGTTCCGACGCTAGAATATGATGCAGACTATGATCCAACTGCTAGACCTTGGTATAAACAAGCCGTTGAAAGTCCTGGAGAAGTTATTTATACAGAGCCTTATGAAGATGCATCTACTGGCAAAACTGTCGTGACTATTGCTAAAACCATTGATGATCCCAAAACAAATCAACGCTTGGGTGTTATAGCAATGAACTTAGAGCTGAACGCATTAAACAGCATGATTACAGAAGCTGAAGTGAATTATGGTGGATACGGCTTTTTATTTGACCGACAAGGTGTCGCATTGGCTCATCCTACAGAAACAGGAAACAACTTGAGACAAGAAGAGTTTATGGATGCTGTTTATGCAAAGGATAAAGACTTCATTCGCTATGAGTTTAAAGGAGAAGAGCGTGTTTTAGCTTTTGATACAATCGAAGACACGGGATGGAAAATAGGAAACGCCTTTATTTATGATGAGATGCTCAGCAGTGCCAAGCAAATTCTGAACATCATTATGATTATCGCAGCTGTTGGGGTCTTATTATCAATCCTACTAATCTTCTTTATTTCAAAAAGCATGACAAAGCCAATCGTTCGATTAAAAGAAGAAGTTGCGAAAGTAGCAGAGGGAGATTTAACGGTTCATATTGAAACCAAATCTAAAGATGAAATTGGTCAACTGACCAATTTGTTCAACGTGATGGTAGGGCGCAATCGCCAATTGATTGCAGCCGTTCAAGAATCTGTGGAAACAGTCAAGGTTTCTGTGGAAAATTTAAGTGCAGTATCAGAAGAAGCGACGGCATCTAGTGAAGAGATAGGAAGAGCGATTCATGAAATTGCAAGCGGAGCGACGCAGCAGGCTTCTGATGCTGATTCAACCAACCATAAAACGATGAGTTTATCAGCTCAAATTGAGCAGGTAATTGACAAAAATACGAAGATTAATACGCTAACTAATGAAGCCATTCAAGCAAATACGCATGGCTTACATCAAGTACAGTCACTGCGTGAACAAACGAATCAATCTGCTAAAACGATTGAATCAGTTCAAGTTGTTATCAATGAACTGACGGATAAAATGCAAGAAATTGAATATGTTATTCATACGATTAATGATATTTCAGATCAAACAAATTTACTTGCGTTAAATGCGAGCATTGAAGCTGCTAGAGCAGGGGAACATGGAAAAGGGTTTGCTGTAGTGGCGGAAGAAGTACGTAAATTGGCTGAACAGTCATCTACTGCAACAGAGAAGGTTCGTCAAACAATTGCTAGTATTCAAAAAGAAGTTGCCGTGGCTCGTCAAGAATTTGATCACACAAAAGAGCTTTCAGTAGCGCAAGAAGGAGCTGTAACGGCTACAGAGCAATCGTTCCATGATATCGCTCAAAATATTGAACAGGTCGTTACATCCATTCAAGATGTAATGAATAATATGCAAGAAATTGATACCCATAAAGATGGTGTGGTAGCATCGATTCAAAGTATTGCTGCCATAGCGCAACAGTCAGCTGCAGGAACAGAAGAAATTACTGCATCGACTGAAGAGCAAATTCGAGCTATTTCCACCGTGTCTGAATCAGCTGAACATCTTCAAGAGCTAAGTGAAGGGCTAATGAAAATGATTCATCAATTTAAAATTGAAGAGAGCGCAAAAGCAGAATAAACAGCTAAAAAGCACAGCCTCACAGGCTGTGCTTTTTAGTGTCAAATTCAGCTAGCTTTTTGAATGGATTCAGCTTTGGGTTTCTTAGAAGTAAAGCGATCAACTAATTGTGAAATCGCTCCGTCTCCAGTTACGTTACACGCTGTTCCGAAGCTGTCTTGAGCCATGTATAGTGCAATCATGAGAGAAGCCATCGTCGCATCAAAACCTAGCATTGTTTGCAGTAAACCTAAAGAAGCCATAACGCCACCACCTGGTACACCCGGTGCAGCAATCATTGTAACACCTAACATTAAAATGAAAGGTAAGACTGTCCCAAACGCCACTTCTGTACCATTGATGTACAGTACCGCCATTGCACATGAAACAATGGTAATAGTGCTTCCTGACAAGTGAATCGTTGCTAGTAATGGAATTGAAAAATCAGCTACTTTATCGCTTACTCCGTTCTTTTTCGCACGTTCCATTGTAACGGGAATTGTTGAAGCGGATGACTGCGTACCAAGTGCTGTAAAATAAGCTGGCATCATATTTTTTAATAAAGCAAGCGGGTTTTTCTTAATCAACGTGCCAGATACACTGTATTGAATAAGTAAAATAGCAAAATGCAGAATTAAAATCATCAAAAATACCTTTGCAAAAACGCTCACAATTGTTTGCACTTGACCACCTTGTGTCATGTTAGCGAAAATCCCCAGAATGTGAATGGGCAATAAAGGAATAATGACTTTACCGATGAGTAGTTCCACAACCGAACGGAAATCAATCATTACTTTTTTTAATGAATCATTTTTAATAGCGGCCATGCCTAGCCCCAGAGTAAAAGCTAAAACAAGTGCTGTCATCACTTCCATTGGAGCCGGAATTTCAAGCTCTAAGAAAGGTTTTAATAATGCTTTCTCAGGGTTTTCAAACGCAGAGGATTGAATGGAGTTATTCAACATAACCGGATATAAATTATGGGCAACAAGATAAGCCAATAATCCAGCTATTGCTGTGGATCCATAGGCTAGAGCAGTTGTTAATCCGAGATACTTTCCTGCTCCCTTTCCAATCTCTCCGATTCCTGGAGCAATGAATGCAAGAATAATGAGAGGAATTGCAAATTCTAAAAAGTTTCCAAATATTTCATTAAACGTAGCGAATATACGAACAAACCATCCCGGCATAAAGCTTCCGATTACAACACCGGCAAAAATGGCCAGAATAATCCGTGGTAAAAGCCCAATTTTTTTCATGATGTCCTCCTGTGAAGTACAAATGTTTTCTAAGAATGTATTATACAGAAAGAGTAACGAAATGTTAAGAGGAAATTTTGTTCAGGGCAAAGATAAAACAGCTTTGTTCTACACGCTTAGTGTTGAACAAAGCTGTTTTATCTTTAAAAATACTGGTTGTAAGGAATTAACGGAGCTTGATTCGTTTTTGCTGTTATGCAAATATGTTCATCTGTAAACGGGTGCCAAAAGGCTAGTTTAAAGGCATGTAAAGCTTGCTGTTGACCACTTTGTTTGCGTCCACCATACAAGGTGTCACCGATTAAAGGATGGCCAATAAAACTTAAATGCACGCGAATTTGATGCGTGCGTCCACTTTCAAGCATAAGTGAGACGAGCGTTTCGTTTTTTGACTTATTTTGTGTCAACACTTGAAAATGAGTAACTGCAGCTTGCCCGGATTTTGAGACTCTTCGCCTTGTAGAGTGATGACGGTCTTTCCCAATTGGTTCTGAAATTGTTCCTTGTTTTCTAGCAAATAGTCCATGTGCAAGAGCAACGTATGATCGCTTAATTTTTCTCTGCGCAAGCAGTTGGTCGAATACAGAACTAGCAATACGGTGTTTTGTAAATAGAATAGCTCCTGACGTATCGCGGTCAAGCCTATGAACGTGTCGGGGTTTTGTATATAAACCTTGCTTAGAAAAATAATAAGCAGCGGCATTTAACAGCGTCTTAGTATCCTCAGGAGATGAAGGGTGCGTATCCAGGCCCTGCGGTTTATTTATAATTAACACATGAGGGTCTTCATACAAAATCTCAAGCTGCAGAGGATACGGCTTAATCGTATGCTCTTCTGGACTGTAAAGATGAAGGTCGGCTTTATCTCCTTCTTGTAGCACGTAATTCCACGATAGCGTTTCCCCGTTTATTTTGATGCTTTTATTCATTCGAAATAAATGCAGCGTTTTTTTAGGAAGATGCCACTTTTCTTTTAAATATTCTTCAATTGTTAACTGATTGTCTTGCTTAGTAATGGGAATTGTTACCCATTCACTCTGTACATTCACGCTTATCTCATCCTTTTCTTTCATGAATTATGGTAGATTTCAACAAGTGCGGAAGTTCCTTTTTTTAGGAGGAAATAACTACCTTACCTTCTTTGTTTTTATTTATGTTATCCTACGTATATAAACTTGTTTTATAAAAGGAGGGGCAACGTTGAAAATTGCATGTGCAGCTCCAGCTGAGATGGAACATTACATAGAAGAATTAACGGAACAACTTCTATACGATTTATTACCTCAATATGTATCAGATGAACGGCTACAGCATATTCATAATCATTATTTACTTGGTCATCATGATGAGTCTAACCCATTATATAATGGATTACTTGATGAAGCATTGCAAGTCATTAGTAGTTTACAAACGGTTATTGCTTTAGTTGAATCGATTCAACATCGTCCAATTGAAAAGAGTGATCGTGATCGATTCAGTAAAAATGTTAGAATACTCAGTAAATTCGGGTTTATCTTTCCTTTATCTATTGAACTATTTGAACGAGAAAATTTACTTGTATCCTATTCACAGACCTCATCGCAAACTGAATATTATCATTAAAATAGGAGCATCCGCTGGATGTTCCTTTTTAGGATGTTGAATAGTTAGAATTTTTAATTTTGTTTAATATAATGAAAAAAAGGGAAACTAAATTCTCAGTTATGTGCGAAAGAGGGTTGTTAAATATGTCAACAATAGATTTGTCAAAGTTTGAGAAAAAAATGATTATCCGAAACATTAAACACTCTGATATAGATGCAATTTTAGCACTTCAAAAACTATCATTCCCAGGGATGGAGCCGTGGAAGCGTGAACAGTTAGAAAGCCACCTAGAAATTTTTCCAGAAGGTCAAATTTGCGCAGAGTTTGACGGTGAAATTATTGGTTCATGTTCAAGCTTGATCGTCAACTTTGATGAGTATGATGACCAGCATACATGGGATGATATTACAGACGAAGGGTATATTACAAATCATAATCCAGAAGGCTATAACCTATATGGGATTGAAGTGATGGTTCATCCAAATTATCGAGGCATGAAAATTGGACGACGACTATATGAAGCGCGCCAAGATTTAGCACGTGAACTGAACTTAAAGAGTATTATTATTGGGGGGCGCATTCCTAACTACCATAAGCATTCAGGAGAAATGTCCCCTCGTGAATATGTAGAACAGGTAATTCATCATAAAATCTATGACCCTGTTTTATCGTTTCAATTAATGAACGGTTTTACTTTGATGCGCATCAATCCTGGCTACCTGCCAGATGATTTAGCTTCTAATAAATACGCAACGCTCATGGAATGGAATAACGTAGACTATGTACGACGTTCAAAGCGTCATTTTAAAACATCATTCCCAGTGCGTATTTGTGTTGTGCAGTATATGATGAAGCAAATCAATTCGTTTGAAGAATTTGCTACTCAAGTGGAGTACTATACAGACGTTGCGTATGATGCAAAAGCAGATTTTTGCGTATTCCCAGAAATATTCACAACGCAGCTTATGTCATTTTTAGATGAGCAAATTCCAAGTAAAGCAATTCAGCGCCTTACAGAGTACACGGAAGAATATATTGAGCTTTTTACAGGGTTAGCTGTAAAATACAACGTAAACATTATTGGCGGTTCACACTTTGTTGAAGAAGATGACGGTGATATCTTTAATATTGCGTATTTATTCCGCAGAGATGGAACAATTGAGAAACAGTATAAAGTTCATATTACGCCAAATGAACGCAAATGGTGGGGCATTAGTCCAGGAAATGATGTCGAAGTATTTGATACAGATTGCGGGAAAATCGCGATCCAAATTTGCTACGATATTGAGTTCCCTGAACTGGCACGTATCGCAACGGATAAAGGAGCTAACATTATCTTTACACCTTTCTGTACGGAAGACCGTCAAGGTTACTTACGTGTTCGCTATTGTTCTCAGGCACGCGCTGTGGAAAACCAAATCTACACCGTAATTGCAGGAACAGTAGGGAATTTACCAGAAACGGAAAATATGGATATTCAATACGCGCAATCAGCTATCTTTGCCCCTTCCGATTTTGAGTTTGCAAGAGATGGTATTGTAGGGGAATGTAATCCAAATATTGAGATGGTTGTGATTGGGGACGTTGATCTTGAGATTTTACGCAGACAGCGCCAGTCAGGAACAGTTCGTCAGTTAAAAGATCGTAGACATGACGTCTATAATATTAAATATAAAAAGTAAATTATTTTACACCATGCAAATGCATGGTGTTTTTTTTGCTCATCTTTTGTCATAATATAAAGAAATAAATAAACAGAGTGAGGGGAAAACATGAGTTTTCATGGACAATCCGTTTTGCCTGCTGTACGTGATATGAAGCAGTTGGAACGTTTTTTAGCAAGTGAATATGAGTATGGCGTTTTGTTAGATAACCAAGTGGGATTACTGCGAGGCATTATGAAAGAAGTTCATCGTCATCAAAAAAAAATGATTATTCATCTCGATTTAATACATGGCCTAAAGCAAGATGAATATGCAGTTGACTTTCTATGTCAAGAATTGAAGCCAGCTGGCATTATCTCCACTCGTACCAACGTGATCTTAAAAGCGAAACAGCGAGGTATTTATGCCATTCAGCGCGTCTTTTTGCTAGATAGTACAGCCCTTAAGAAAAGCTATGAGCTCATTAAAAAGGTCGAGCCAGATTTTATTGAGCTGCTACCAGGGATTATTCCATCACTTCTTAAAGAGGTAGCGGAAGAAACCGGGATACCAGTTCTCGCAGGTGGTCTTATTCGAACGGAAGAAGAAGTAAAGAATGCAATCGCTGCAGGTGCAGCTGCAGTCACTACTTCGAATAAACAATTGTGGAATACATTTAAATAAAGAGTTATGAAGTTTGAATTTTTTGTCGGAAATGTATTGACAACGCTTTCAATAGCTAGTAAACTTGTAAACAAGTTAATACATGTGACGGAGAATAGGAGATCCACGATATAGCTCTTTAAATTTATATACATGAATTTAGAGGGAAGTATGGTGGATTTTTTTATTCTCTTATCGTTGTAAACGGTTTCTTATTAGACCGAAGGAGGGTTTTTATATGAGTCCATTTTTAGGTGAAGTAATTGGCACGATGATTTTAATTATATTAGGTGCTGGAGTTTGTGCCGGCGTTAATTTAAAAAAATCATATGCAGCAAATTCAGGTTGGATTGTTATTACGTTTGGTTGGGGACTAGCTGTTGCAATGGCTGTATACGCAGTTGGTAACATTAGTGGTGCTCACTTAAATCCAGCTGTAACAATCGGATTAGCCATTGTCGGAGATTTTTCGTGGAAGGAAGTACCACTTTATATACTAGCACAAATGATTGGTGCAATTTTAGGAGCAACATTAACATATTTACACTATCTACCGCATTGGAGAGAAACAGCTGACCAAGGAACAAAATTAGGTATTTTTGCAACAGGGCCAGCTATCCCAAATCCATTTTCAAACTTATTAAGTGAAACAATTGGCACATTTATTCTAGTGGTTGGCTTATTAACAATTGGAGCAAACGAGTTTACAGAAGGATTAAACCCATTAATTGTAGGTTTTCTTATTATAAGTATTGGTTTATCACTCGGTGGTACAACTGGTTATGCTATTAACCCTGCGCGTGACTTAGGTCCCCGTATTGCACATGCAATTTTACCGATTGCGGGAAAAGGATCATCAAACTGGGGTTACGCTTGGGTACCTGTGTTAGGACCTGTAATAGGTGGATCGTTAGGAGCAGTATTTTACCTTGCAGCATTTAAAAACCAAACAGGCAGTGCATTATGGATTGTATTAACAATTGTAGTAATAGTATTTGCAGGAATATATGGTTTATCAAAAGAAAAAAATGCACCAGGAATGGTAAAGAAAAGCGCTATTAAATAAATGAATGCGTTTTAATCAGAGCCAGAGTAAAATAAAAGAAATGATACGAAAAGGGGAAATAAAATATGGAAAAATACATTTTATCATTGGACCAGGGAACAACAAGCTCTCGTGCAATGTTATTTAATAAAAAAGGAGAAATTGTTCACGTTGCTCAAAAAGAGTTTACTCAATACTTTCCTAATCCAGGTTGGGTAGAGCATAATGCTAACGAGATTTGGGGCTCTATTTTATCAGTTATCGCTTCTTGCTTATCAGAATCAGGGGTAACGCCTAAACAAATTGAAGCAATTGGAATTACAAATCAGCGTGAAACAGCAGTTGTGTGGGAAAAAGCAACAGGTAAGCCGGTTTATAATGCAATTGTATGGCAATCTCGTCAAACAGCAGGCATTTGTGAAGAGCTAAAAGAAAAAGGATACAACGATACGTTTCGTTCAAAAACAGGTTTGTTAATTGATGCGTACTTCTCAGGTACAAAAGTAAAATGGATTTTAGATAATGTTGAAGGTGCACGCGAGAAAGCTGAAAACGGTGAGCTTTTGTTCGGTACAATTGATACATGGCTGATTTGGAAGTTATCTGGAGGAAAAGCTCATGTAACCGATTACTCGAATGCGTCTCGTACACTAATGTTTAATATTTACGATTTACAATGGGATGATGAGCTATTGGATATCTTATCAGTGCCAAAATCAATGTTACCTGAGGTCAAGCCATCATCAGAAGTGTATGGGCATACGGTTGATTACCATTTCTTTGGTCACCACATTCCAATTGCAGGAGCAGCAGGGGACCAGCAAGCAGCTTTATTTGGACAAGCATGCTATGAAAAAGGAATGGCGAAGAACACGTATGGAACTGGGTGCTTCATGTTAATGAACACGGGTGAAAAAGCCGTTAAGTCTGATCATGGGCTTTTAACAACGCTAGCTTGGGGCGTAGATGGAAAAGTTGAGTATGCACTAGAAGGAAGTATCTTTGTAGCTGGTTCTGCCATTCAGTGGCTTCGCGATGGGCTGCGCATGTTTAAGGATGCAAAAGAAACAGAAAAATATGCTAATCGCGTAGATTCAACAGATGGTGTATACATGGTTCCTGCTTTTGTAGGTCTGGGCACACCGTATTGGGATAGTGATGTTCGCGGTGCCATGTTTGGCTTAACGCGAGGTACAAAAAAAGAGCATTTTATTCGAGCTACGCTAGAAGCATTAGCATATCAAACAAAAGACGTGCTAAGCGCAATGGAAGCTGATTCAGGTATTACATTAAAAACCCTTCGTGTAGACGGTGGAGCAGTTAAAAACAACTTCTTAATGCAGTTCCAAAGCGACTTGTTAAACGTGCCGGTTGAGCGTCCTGAAATTAATGAAACAACGGCGTTAGGAGCAGCTTATCTTGCAGGTCTGGCTGTAGGCTACTGGAAAGATCGCGAAGAGATTGCGCAGCAGTGGAATATGGAAAAGTCGTTTGAACCTGATATGGAAGAAAGCCGTCGTGAGGACTTATATGCAGGTTGGAAAAAAGCAGTTAACGCAGCGATGGCGTTTAAATAAAAGTAAATGTAAATATTGTTATTTTGCGTTTTAAAATTGAAAAATTCCTACTGAGATAGAGGAAAAACCTTTAAAATGAATCATGGTTATGCTATACTAAAAACAAGTTAATAATTTGGTTGGAGAATCGGAGAGACCACGAATCCATATGTTATACATATGCGATTTGTGGTCTCTTTTTTTTAGATAACTGTAAAAAAATGAAAAAAGAAAAGGGGAATGACAAATGTTTTCAAGCAAAACGCGTGTAAATAAATTAGAAGAAATGACAACTCAAAAATATGATTTACTTGTTATTGGTGGAGGTATTACAGGATCAGGAATTGCTTTAGATGCAGCAAATCGCGGAATGAAAACAGCATTAGTTGAGATGCAAGACTTTGCATCTGGAACATCAAGTCGTTCGACAAAGCTCGTGCACGGTGGTCTGCGTTATTTAAAACAGTTTGAAGTTAAAATGGTTGCGGAAGTTGGGAAAGAGCGTGCAATTGTGTATGAGAATGGTCCGCACGTAACAACACCAGAGTGGATGCTACTACCGTTTCATACAGGAGGTACGTTCGGAAAGTACTCAACATCTGTAGGACTACGCGTATATGATTATCTAGCAGGTGTTAAACGCTCTGAGCGCCGTAAAATGTTCAGTGCTGAAGAAACATTAAAGCGTGAGCCTCTTGTAAAGTCACAGGACTTAAAAGGTGGCGGCTATTATGTTGAATACAAGACAGATGATGCACGACTAACAATTGAAGTAGCGAAAGAAGCAGCAAGTCGCGGTGCAGATTTAGTGAACTACACAAAAGTAGAGGAATTTATTTACGACAACGGAACGGTTATTGGCGCAGTTGTTGTTGATCAAATCACGAAAAAATCGTACAAAATTCATGCGAAAAAAATTGTTAACGCAGCTGGTCCTTGGGTTGATTCTCTACGTGAAAAAGACAATTCAAAAAAAGGAAAGCAGTTACAGTTAACAAAAGGCATTCACTTAGTAATTGATCAAAAGCGTTTTCCACTGCAACAAGCTATTTACTTTGATACACCAGATGGGCGTATGGTGTTTGCTATCCCGCGTGATGGTAAAACGTACGTTGGAACAACGGATACAGTTTATAAAGAAGATGCAAGACATCCACAAATGACTGTGAAAGATCGTGAATACGTAATTGAAGCAATCAATTACATGTTCCCAACAGTAAACATTACTGTTGATGACGTTGAATCAAGCTGGGCTGGTGTGCGACCATTAATTCATGAAGAAGGAAAAGATCCATCTGAGATTTCACGTAAAGATGAAGTGTGGACATCACATTCAGGTCTAATTACGATTGCTGGAGGTAAGTTAACTGGGTATCGCAAAATGGCAGAGCTTGTGGTAAACACAGTTGCAGAGCAGTTAAAAGCAGAAGGAGCTACGTTTAAGCCAAGTCAAACAAAATATTTACCAATTTCTGGAGGAGATGTGGGTGGTTCTAAAAACTTCCCGAAATTTGTCGAGGAAAAAGTGAAAGTTGGCGTAGAGCTGGGGTTGTCACCTGAAGCAGCTACAAAGCTTGTTAAGCGTTATGGTTCTAACATTGATGTATTATATCGCTACATGACAGACTACAAGGATAAAATGAAGGCAAGTAACTTACCGACAAGCGTATTTTTACAAGTACAGTATGGAATAGAAGAAGAGATGGTGACAAAGCCAATCGATTTATTCATCCGTCGTACAGGCGCGTTATTCTTTGATATTGCTTGGGTTCGTGAGTGGAAAGAAGCCGTTATTAAATACATGGCACAAGAGCTAAGCTGGACGCCTCAGCAAACGTCTGAGTATAGCCAAGAGCTTAACAAACATTTACATGATGCAGTTGTGCCAGTTGATGAAAAAGGTAGCCAAATCGCTGATATTTCATGATACAATAGTACTGTATTTCAAAAATTGTCAATTGCGTAAGAAGTAATAGCAGGAAATTCGATTCTTTCATCGAATTTTTATCATATTGCGTTACAATATTGACAAGGTATGACATGTCATTTTAAAGGGAAAGGCGACATTTGTCGTTTTTCTCTTTTCATACATAAAGGTATTGATGAGGAGGCTTTTTTCATGAACTGGAAGCAAGTATACACATCTTGGATTGAAAATGTACATTTAGATGAAGAGTTAAAGGAAGCGTTAGCAAACATTAAAGCGGATGAGAAACAGCTGGAAGATTGTTTCTATAAAAACTTAGAGTTTGGTACAGGTGGAATGCGTGGCGAAATTGGTCCAGGTACTAACCGTATGAACCTGTATACAATTCGTAAAGCATCAAAAGGATTTGCAGACTACATTGCTGCTGCAGGTGAAGAAGCGAAAACGCAAGGAGTTGTTATCGCTTACGATTCAAGACATAAATCGCCAGAATTTGCGATGGAAGCTGCTAAAACGCTTGCAACTGAAGGGATTAAAACATACGTATTTGATGAGCTTCGCCCAACGCCGGAGCTATCTTTTGCAGTTCGTCAATTAGGTGCTTTTGGTGGGATTGTTATTACAGCGAGTCATAATCCCCCTGAGTACAACGGTTATAAAGTATATGGTCCAGATGGTGGTCAGCTGCCTCCAAAAGAAGCAGATGAGCTTGTAGGATACGTAAATGCTGTTGAAAACGAACTTGAGCTGTCAGTAAAAGAAGAGCGAGAGTTGAAGTCAGCTGGTTTGATTGAAATGGTTGGTGCTTCCATAGATGAAGCGTATAATGAGAAGCTCAAAACCATCTTATTAAATCCTAGCTTAGCACAAGAGATAGGTCCAGAATTAAAAGTGGTCTTTACACCACTTCACGGTACGGCTAATAAACCGGTTCGAAAAGCGTTAGAAACAATCGGTTATACGAACGTAACTGTTATTGCAGAACAAGAGTTACCAGATCCTAATTTCTCAACAGTAAAATCACCGAATCCTGAAGAGAAAGCAGCGTTTGAATATGCTGTGAACAAAGGAAAAGAAATCGATGCAGATTTATTGATTGCTACAGATCCAGATGCCGATCGATTAGGAATTGCTGTGAAGGATTCAAGCGGTGAATATGCATTGCTGACAGGAAACCAAACGGGAGCAATTTTACTTCACTACTTGCTTTCTCAGAAAAAAGAACAAGGTGTGCTTCCTAAAAACGGTGTTGTATTAAAAACAATCGTAACATCAGAAATAGGAGCTGAGATTGCTCGTTCGTTTGGCTTACATGTTGTCGACACGCTAACAGGGTTCAAGTTTATTGGAGAAAAAATCAAGCAATACGAGCAAACAGGGGAATACGAATTCCAATTTGGTTATGAAGAAAGCTATGGTTATTTAATTGGTAGCTTTGCACGTGATAAAGATGCGGTGCAAGCTGCTGTGTTAGCAGTTGAAGTATGCGCGTATTACAAAAAGCAAGGTATGACGCTTTACGAAGCACTTCATCAAATTTTTGAAACATACGGTTTCTATCAAGAAGGATTAAAGTCATTAACGTTAAAAGGAAAAGAAGGATCTGAACAAATTCAACATATTCTTGCGACGTTTAGAAATGAGCCACCAAAAGAGATTGCAGGTCTTAAAGTATCTGTTCTTGAAGACTATACGCTAGGAACTCGTCAGTTTGTTGAAAGTGGAAAAGTAGAAGATATTGAGCTTCCAAAATCAAACGTACTTAAATATGTACTAGAAGATGGTTCATGGTTCTGCTTACGTCCATCTGGTACAGAACCAAAAGTTAAGTTTTATTTTGGTGTCGTAACCAAGGATGAGCAAGCGAGCGCTAACCAGTTAGCTGAGGTTCAAAAAGCCGTTATGAATCAAGTAGAAGAAGTTATTAATCGCGTGAACGCTTAAAAAAAGGCTGAGCTTATTTGCTCAGCCTTTTCTATACAGCTTTATTTGAATGAATTCCTTTGTAATAAGGAGAAGCTGTTAAAGCTTTATAAATTCGAGGCGCAATTAACGCCGCTATAATCGTAAAGATAATGTCTTTTACACCAAACCAAAGCATAACTTTCCAAGCTGTTGCGTAGCTCATTGCTGGAGCTTCTAACCAATAGTTAACGGCCATGTACATATACGTTGTTCCAATGATATAGATAATGGCAATACCTGCAAGCGAAGCGCTTATAAATACTGAAAGGTGAGGTTTCCCTTTCCATTCAATAATTTTCCCCACCACATAGGCAGCAACGATATATGATAATAAAAAGCCGCCCGTACTGCCAAATAAAACACTAGCTCCTGATTTAAACTGAGCAAATACAGGTGCTCCTGCAAGCCCCACAAGGAAGTATACAATCATGGAAATAGCCCCTAAGCGACTTCCTAATAAAATCCCTGCTAGTATTACGAAAAATGGCTGCATAGACAGTGGAACGCCAGCTACCTGTAAGAATGGTGCCCAAGATGTAATATTTGCACCAATAGCCATGAGAGCTGCGAACATCCCTGCTAATGTTAAATCAAGTGTACGAAAACGAAGTTTTCCACTCAAAGTAATCTTCTCCTTCATATGTAAGATAGTCAATGATACTCAAATTGTACGTGTAAATGATTATTTATGTCAACTTATTTTTTATTCAGGTTCACAAAAAAGAAAGAAGAGGAAAGCCTCTTCTTTTATCTATAGGTAATGTTACGTTAAGGGATCCACTGCCATAAAATCATTCAGGTTGTGCTCTGAAAGCTCTGAGGCATGGTCAATATAACGCAATAACGAATACAGTTCTTCTTGAATTACTCGATAGTTTCGTTCAAAGTTGTAGGCGTGTAAAAAATGTTCGATTTTCTTTGAAAGAAAATCATCTTCAGTACGAACCATTAAAATTAACAAGTTATCCCATTGTGATCGATTCGTGTAATATAAAGCACGGTCATAATCAATTGTGTCCATTAACAGTCCTCCTTTTGAGGAGTTGAAATTAGTGTATGACATTTACGAAATTTGTTCCCCTGTAAATGTTGGTCAAAAGACCAATGTATAAATAAAGGTTAGGGGGCCAAAATGAAATTAGAATCGATTATTTTTTCTAAAAGTAAAACACTACCTTCCTAATTTCTTATAAAGAACCTGATTCAAAACACATGATTTGTGTCATTAGGACATAGATTGAATTAAGGGATATAAAGGGGGAGTTGTAGTGAAGGAAGCGGACTATAAACAACTACATCGAGCGATTGACGAAATTACTGAAATTGCAACAGGTTTTGGTTTAGATTTTTATCCAATGAGATATGAAATTTGTCCAGCTGATATTATTTATACATTCGGTGCATATGGCATGCCTACAAGATTTTCTCACTGGAGCTTTGGAAAGCAGTTTTATAAAATGAAGCTCCACTATGACCTTGGTTTAAGCAAAATTTATGAACTGGTTATTAACTCAGATCCTTGCTATGCATTCTTACTTAACTCAAATGCACTGATTCAAAACAAGCTTATTGTAGCCCACGTTTTAGCTCATTGTGATTTCTTTAAAAACAACAGCCGTTTTGCAAACTCGAAGCGAGATATGGTTGAAAGCATGGCTGCAACTGCAGATCGTATTAAAGAATATGAAGTACAATATGGAAAGCGAGAAGTGGAGAAGTTCTTAGATGCCATTCTATCGGTTCAAGAGCATATTGACCCATCCTTAATGAGAGCAAAGCTGTCATGGAGCATGGATGATGTAGAAGAAGAACAGGAAGAGGTGTCATCACCATACGATGATTTATGGAACCTGGATTCACGCGGGAAAAAGAAGAGCCGTCAAGTAGAAATGTTTAAGAA
This sequence comes from Bacillus sp. VT 712, assembly GCF_001614195.1. NCBI lineage: Bacteria > Bacillati > Bacillota > Bacilli > Caryophanales > Bacillaceae > Bacillus > Bacillus sp. VT 712. Next base: position 59,814 of record NZ_LWBK01000011.1, read on the forward strand.
ATTTCCACCTCAACCTGAGAAGGATATTCTTTTGTTTATCGAACAATACAGCCCATATTTAGAAGAATGGCAGCGCGATATTTTAACGATGATGAGAGAAGAGATGCTGTATTTTTGGCCACAGCTTGAAACAAAAATTATGAACGAAGGCTGGGCATCCTATTGGCATCAGCGAATCATTCGTGAGATGGACTTAACAAGCGATGAGGCCATTGAGTTTGCAAAGCTAAATGCAGGTGTTGTCCAACCGTCCAGAACAAGCATCAACCCTTATTATTTAGGTTTGAAGATCTTTGAGGATATTGAAGAACGTTATGATAATCCTACTGCTGAAATGCAACGACGTGGTATTCAAAAAGGCTCAGGGCGAGAGAAAATGTTTGAAGTCAGGGAAGTTGAATCTGATATTTCATTCATTCGAAACTACCTAACAAAAGACCTTGTCATGAGAGAGGATATGTACTTATTTCAAAAACAGGGGAAAGATTATAAAATTGTGGATAAAGACTGGACAGAAGTGCGAGATCAGCTTGTTAACATGCGCGTAAATGGTGGTTTTCCATATATTACAGTCACGAATGGTGATTACTTAAAAAATGGAGAGTTATACTTAAAACATTGGTATGAAGGAATTGAACTAGATGTTAAATATCTAGAAAAAGTTGTGCCATACTTGTATCAATTGTGGGGGAGACCAGTGCATCTAGAAACCGTAATGGAAGAAAAGCCAATTGCATTTACGTACGACGGGAAAACGGTGCATCGAAAGCACTTATAATGAAAGGAGAAGCATTCGCTTCTCCTTTTAGCGTGTTTAGAGTTTAATGAGGATACGACCTTGAGCCTGTCCTTCAAGCAGTGTTGGAAGATGGTTCGGTACATCATTAAGAGAGATTTCTTTTTGAATGAAGTCTTCAAGCTGATATGGCTTAAAAGTTGTTGCTAGCAGCTTCCATGTCTCGTTTCGAAGGGACATTGGGCAATAGACAGAATCAATACCGAGTAAGTTCACACCACGTAAAATGAATGGGAAAACTGTAGTTGGGACAGCTGTTCCAGCCGTTAAGCCACTAGCTGCAACAGACCCACCGTATTGAAGTTGTGATAGCACGCTTGCGAGCGTTTCACCGCCTACGCTATCGACTGCAGCAGCCCACTTTCCTTTGGCGAGTGCTTTGACCTTTCCGTTGTAAACATCTTCTCTAGTTAAAAGAGTGGTAGCCCCAAGATTGGTTAAATAGGTGGCACTAGAAGATTTTCCAGAGCTCGCAGCAACCTCATAGCCCAGCGTTGATAAAATAGAAACCGCAAAGCTTCCCACACCACCTGTAGCGCCAGTGACTAGGACAGGACCATCTTGTGGTTTCAAGCCCGAATCAATTAGCTTCTTTACAGATAAAGCAGCCGTAAAACCAGCTGTTCCAATTATCATAGCTTCTTTTAAGGTTAATCCATCGGGAAGAGGAACAATCCAGTCGGCAGGAATACGAGCGTATTCACTATAGCCACCGTAATGAGACACTCCAATTTCATAGCTGGTTGCAATCACTTCATCACCGCTTTTAAAGCGAGGGTTATCCGAAGTAACAACCGTACCTGCTAAATCAATTCCTGGTACAAATGGATACGCTTTGACGATATTTCCATTGGGAATGCTAGCTAGGCTATCCTTATAATTGATACCTGAATAGTGAACTTTAATGAGGACATCACCTTGTGGTAAATCATCAAGTGTGAGCGTTTTGATATGAGAATGAACCTGTTCTTCTTCTTTTGTTAATACAAGAGCTTTAAAATTTTGCATGTCCTCTTGTCTCCTTTCATATCATAAATCTTATGTTTATTATAAAAGACAAAAAGTCAAAAGTATAATGTAATGCAGATAATGAAAAAGACTGCGGTTAAGCAGCCTTTTACTGAATCATATTTAAAAAGCGACGAGTTCGCTCTTCTTTAGGTTTTTGGAAGATCTCTTCTGGTGTTCCACGCTCCATAATAACGCCTTGGTCCATAAAGATTACTTCATCTGCCACTTCGCGAGCAAAGCGCATTTCATGTGTAACCACGACCATGGTCATACCTTCTTTTGCTAAATCTTTCATAGCTTTTAGCACATCACCTACAAGCTCAGGGTCTAAAGCAGATGTAGGCTCATCAAATAGCATGACTTTAGGATCCATAGCCATTGCACGCGCGATACCCACACGCTGCTGTTGTCCTCCTGATAATTGAAATGGATAAAAGTTCACTTTGTCTCCTAGACCAACTTTTTGTAGTAGGGAAACAGCGCGCTCTTTTGCCTTTTGTTTTGGAACACCTTTTACAATAACAGGTCCTTCCATGACATTTTCAAGCGCTGTTTTGTGAGGAAACAAATTGTAGCTTTGAAAAACCATTCCCGTTAAGCTGCGAAAAGACGTTATCTTTTGCTTCGGTAAATTTTTCTCAAAGCTGACCTCTTGGTTATCGATGATGATTTTACCATTAGTAGGAAGTTCCAGTAAGTTTAAACAGCGAAGAAACGTTGTTTTTCCGGAACCTGAAGGACCAATTAGAACCACTACTTTACCTTGCTCTATGTTTAAATCAATTCCTCGCAATACGTGTAAATCATCAAATGATTTATGAAGGTTCGTAATGTTAATCACGCTAATAAACTCCTTTTTTAATACGGTTATCTATCTTGAGACATAACGGTCAAGCTTTGCTTCAATGCGTCCTTGAACAATGGAAAGAATGGTACACATAATCCAATATAAGAGAGCTGCTTCCGTATAAAGTAGTAAAAATTCATAGTTTGTGGCCGCAATCTCTTGTGCTCGACGAAACATTGTAGATAGCCGATGATACTTTAACAAACGTGACGCTCTTCTCTTATCGTTTTTGGGACAATTGTTTTATTTTGATCAGATATTCCTTACTCATACTCGAAACTTGTTATAATAGAGAGAAGAGCATTGAAATTAGGATTTGAAAAGTGGAGATAAGTTTAATGAGAAAACGTGAAGTATGGAAATATATTTTATTGATTGTAACAATTGCGGGACAAGTCATTAGTTTTATCTTTTTAATGGTCAACAGTATAGCTGCTTTGTTATTCTACGGATTTTATATTTTAACATTTGCCATCTTACTGAGCTCATTTCTGTGGGAAGAGCATAGGGAAAAAGAAAAAGAGCTCGAAGATTATTAGCTCAATACATGAGAAAAATGGTCCAGTAGGTTGTAATCACTCACAAATATGTTATACTTCTAAATGAAAAGTGAAAATATTAGAAAAAATCACTAGGGGAGCCTTTATGGCTGAGACGAAAAATTCGGACCCTTTGAACCTGATCTGGTTTGTACCAGCGTAGGGAAGTGGATGAGCCATGTTTACATAATTAATGCATGCCAAACCACTCTACGTTGTAGAGTGGTTTTTTACGTTTATGTCGAAATAAAGGTGAGGATGCTATGGTACCCAAGTTACACGCTGTGTCAACAGGGAAACAGCCTCTTGAACAGCTTTTGAAAATTATCAGAGACATTGAACCATATGTAGGAGCTATCCATATTCGAGAAAAAGAGCGAACGGCACGAGAGTTAGAAGTGCTTATTGGAGACCTGAAAAAAGAAGTTCCGGCTTCAAAGCTAATTGTTAACGATCGAGTAGATGTAGCTTTTGCTGCTCAAGTCAAAGGTGTGCATTTGGCTTATCACAGTCTAAGTGCTCAAGGAGTAAAAGCACATTTTCAGCAATTGATTGTTGGTAAATCTGTACACAGCGTTAAAGAAGCAAAGGAAGCTGAACAATCAGGCGTCGACTATGTCATTTATGGTCATATCTATCCATCGCAATCAAAACTGGGTCAAACACCTCGGGGACTTGAACAGCTGAAACAAGTCGTTGATTCAGTGCAGATACCGGTAATTGCAATCGGGGGAGTTATGCCTTGCAATGTAAGAGAGGTATTGAGTACAGGGGCACATGGCGTCGCTGTCATGGCTGGTGTATTTAAAGATGAAAACCCGTTACAAGCGGCAAAGGAATACGGTGAACAACTACGAAAGTGGAGTGATACATATGGAGGCACATTATGATGCGCTCGTTATTGGTGGTGGAGTTATTGGAGCTTCAACTGCGTATCAGCTTTCTAAAATGGGGTATAAGGTAGCCATTTTGGAAAAAAATCAGATTGGTTGTGAAGCATCGGGAGCAGCTGCTGGAATATTAGGAGCACAAGCTGAAATTGATGAAGAAGGGCCTCTTTTGGAACTAGCCATTCGAAGTAGAGCACTTTTTCCGAATCTGGTAGCTGAATTAAAAGAAAAAACAAATATTGATGTTGAGCTCATTCAAAAAGGCTTGTTAAAAGTAGCAACAACTGAAGCTGAAGCAAACGTGCTACAAGACAAAGCGGAGCGCCACAGACGGTGGGATTCAGACGTTAGGTGGTTATCTCCTGACGCAGCAAGTGAAGCTGAACCGCTCTTAACCCCTGATACATACGGGGCGATTAGCATCCCAAAAGATGGACAGCTGATGCCAGCTAAGCTAACTCATGCTTTGGCACACGGAGCTTTATACCATCAAGCGGCAATTTATGAGAACTGTCATGTCCATCACTTTATATACGATAACAAAAAGGTAGTTGGCGTTCGGACATCAGCGGGCAACTTTTACAGCGACCAAGTGATGGTAAGTGCAGGTGCTTGGACAAAAGAGCTGGTGGCCGCTATTCATCCAAAGCATCTGTTTCCTATTAAAGGTGAGTGTATATCTCTCACGACGAATCAGCCAAGCATTCAAAAGACTATTTTTTTAGATGAAGGATTTTATATTGTTCCAAAAGCAGGAGGAAGAGTAGTGATTGGAGCTACAAAGCGCGCCCATGATTACACGAAGCACGTATCTGCAGAAGCTATTGAATTTCTAATTAGCAAAGCGATTTCTCTCGTTCCATCACTTGCAAATGCATCGTTTGAAAAAGCATGGGCAGGACTTCGTCCGCAAACAGTAGATGGGTGGCCGTATTTAGGACAGCACCCTGAGCTAGATAATGTTTACTTAGCTTGTGGGCACTACCGAAACGGTATTTTACTAAGTGCGATTACAGGGAAAATTATGGCGGAACAAATGATGGGTGAACATCCAAAACATTCCTTTTTTACGGCTTTTCGCTTACAAAGAGAAATGGAGGGAACGTATTGAACTTAATAATTAATGGGAAAAGCGTTGATATAGATTCCTCAATTCAGACGGTTTCTCAACTATTGGAATCAAGAGATTTACACGAGAAAGTGGTTATTGTCGAGTTAAATAAAAAAATTTTACAAAAGCAAGATCATGAAAAAGCGTTGCTATCAGAAGGCGATTTATTAGAGATTGTTTCATTTGTAGGAGGAGGATGAAAGTTATGTTGAAAATAGGAAAATATGAATTTGCATCTCGTTTGCTTTTAGGTACAGGGAAGTTTCCAGATTACACAACGCAGCGTCAAGCAGTGGAAGAATCAGAAACAGAAATTTTAACATTTGCAGTGAGAAGAATGGATATTTTTGATCAGTCTCAGCCTAACTTACTTGAAGCTCTTGATGTTAAAAGATTTACGCTCTTACCAAATACAGCTGGAGCCAAAAATGCTGAAGAAGCTGTTCGGATTGCAAAGTTGGCAAAAGCATCTGGGCTGTGTGATATGGTCAAGGTTGAAGTAATTGGCTGTGATAAAACGCTATTGCCAGACCCAATTGAAACATTAAAAGCAAGTGAAGAATTGCTAAAAGAAGGATTTACAGTGTTAACGTATACGTCTGATGATGTTGTACTTGCTAGAAGACTCGAGGAATTAGGCGTTCATGCTATTATGCCTGGAGCTTCTCCAATTGGATCAGGACAAGGAATTATTAACCCGCTGAACCTGCAGTTTATTATTGAGCAATCTAATGTGCCTGTGATTGTAGATGCGGGTATCGGTACAGCTTCTGATGCTGCCAAAGCAATGGAGTTAGGTGCAGATGGTGTTCTATTAAACACGGCTGTATCAGGTGCAAAAGATCCTGTAAAAATGGCTCGCGCGATGAAGCTTGCAATCGAAGCGGGGCGTGATGCTTACTTAGCTGGTCGCATTCCATTTAAAGAATATGCGGTAGCCAGTAGCCCAACAGAAGGGATGAGCATCGGGTGACAGCGCGCTATTCACGTCAAGAGCTCTTTTCTCCAATAGGTAAAGAAGGACAGAAAAAGTTATCACAAAAGCATGTCTTATTAATTGGAGCAGGTGCGTTAGGGACAGGAAATGCGGAAGCGCTTGTTCGAGCCGGAGTTGGAAAGTTAACAATAATTGACCGAGATTATGTGGAGTGGAGTAATTTGCAGCGTCAGCAGCTTTATAGCGAGAGGGATGCAGCTAATCGTATTCCAAAAGCAGTAGCTGCTTCGGAAAGGCTCGTCGAAATTAACGGAGATGTTGATATTGAAGCGCACGTAGCGGACGGGACTCCTCAATTTATTGAACAGCTGTTGGTAAACGTGGATTTAATAATCGATGCTACGGATAACTTTGATACACGGCTTGTGATAAATGACTTATCACAAAAACACCGAATTCCCTGGATTTATGGAGCATGTGTGGGGAGCTATGGAATTAGCTATACGATTGTTCCTGGAGAAACCCCATGCTTAGCATGTTTGCTGGAATCAGTACCTTTAGGTGGAGTTACGTGCGATACGGTAGGGATTATTAGCCCTGCTGTCCAAATGGTTGTTTCACATCAAGTCACGGAGGCACTAAAGATTCTTGTAGAAGATCATGAGGCGCTACGGTCACAGCTAGTATCATTTGACGTTTGGAGAAATGAATACCGTACCATAAATGTTCATGCTCTAAAATCGGATGAATGTTCATCGTGTGGTCAACACCCAGTTTTTCCTGCGCTTCAATTTGAAAACCAGTTAAAAACAGCGGTACTATGCGGACGTGATACTGTACAAATTCGCCCTGCAAAGGCAACAAAAGCACCTAACATAGTGGAGTTAGAACAGCATTTAAAAGGTAAAGGGTACCGAGTGGACCGAAATCCGTATCTTTTGTCCGTAGCAATTGATGATTATCGCCTTGTTGTGTTTCAAGATGGAAGAATCTTTGTACACGGCACAAAAGATACCGTAGAAGCAAAGAATCTTTATCACCGTTATATCGGGTAAATGACGAAAGGAAGATTTTTATGAGTGTAGCAAAAGCATTGACAATCGCTGGCTCTGATAGCGGAGGAGGAGCCGGAATTCAAGCAGACTTAAAAACATTTCAAGAGCGTAAGGTATTTGGAATGTCCGCTATCACAGCAGTAACGGCTCAAAACACTTTAGGTGTTCAAGGTGTGTATCCGTTAACTGAAGAAGCAATTGCCACGCAAATTGATTCAGTTGTTACTGATTTGCGTCCGGATGCTATTAAGACTGGCATGCTTTTTAGCTCTGATATTATTCGTATTGTTGCGGATAAGCTACGTAAGTATGAACTGAAAAATGTAGTAGTGGATCCGGTTATGATTGCAAAAGGGGGACAATCACTACTTCAGCAAGAAGCTATTGCTGCGCTAAATGATGTACTGTTACCATTATCTGAAGTCGTGACGCCTAATATTCCTGAAGCAGAAATTATGACGGGATATGAAATTACAACGATGGAACAGCGCAAAGAAGCAGCCAAAAGTCTTCATAGCCTTGGAGTGAAAAATGTGGTGATAAAAGGGGGACATGACAAATCACAAGAGGAGATGGTTGACTTAGTGTACGACGGTCAGTTCTTTCATGAAATTGTTCATAAGCGTGTAGATACGAAGCATACGCATGGAACAGGTTGTACGTTTGCTGCTTGTATAGCAGCCGAGTTAGCTAAAGGGACAACTCTTCTAGAATCCGTTCAGCTTGCTTCAGATTTTGTTCATGCTGCGATTAAGGACACGTTACAAATTGGAAGCGGGCATGGACCTACAAACCATTGGGCTTATCGCAAGCTTACGTAAAACAACATGACAGCAAAAAGCAGCATCTCTACTTTTGAGATGCTGTTTACTATTCACTCAGACCCACTCGGCAACGGATAAATTGAGGATCTAACAGTTCTTTATAAATAAAATGAGCGGTGTCACCTGTGGATATTTTTTTTCATCTAAGGGAAGGACGTTTTTTTCAACGCGGTAGCGCTCTGTAATATGTCCATCAGGTAAGTAGGGCATACAATCGTCCAAAGAAGGTTACTCTCTTTCAAAGTCAGAAACCCTTTTAGGTGATCTTCAGCAGCTCTTGTAAGCTTACGCTTTGATTCACTAGACTGAATCTGTATAGTGAAGGTTCCGTTCGTGTTTGTAAAATCCCTGCTGTGCCGACAGTAATAATTCGTTCAATACCTTGATTATTCATTGCTTTCACAATAACAGGCATGCTTTCTGAAATAACGTTAGCTCCGTCTGTACCAAGTGTACTAATGACAACGTCTTGCCCGTGAAATAAGCAATCCAGCACTTTTTCTTCACGAGCGTCTCCTTCAATGACTGTGAGGTTAGCATGTGAAATAGATAGGCGCTGTATGTTCCGAACCAAAGCTTTTACTTTGTGATTGTTTTCCAATAATAGTTCAAGAAGCTGTTGGCCAACGCGGTCTGTTGTGCCTAATAAAGCAATGTTCATATCTCATCTCTCCTTTATGTAAATATACGAAGGGCATGAATCTTTTTTTCATAGAATATAATAAAGTAGTTTCTAGAAATAACCAAATGAAAAATGGTTTGTAATAGCAGTTGACATTCATTTTCAAATAAGAAGGTTTCTGATATGATATATTTGTACTATTTTGCACTAAAAGGTAAACGCAATTATGTAGTATAAAATTTTATTATTTTTTTAGGAGAGTGAATGACCTTTGGTAGACCTACCCCTGAGTCAAATTATTTTGTTGGCAGTTCTTATCTTATTATCAGCTTTCTTTTCATCTGCTGAGACAGCTTTTTCGAGCGTAAATAAAATACGTCTGAAAAACTATGCTGATGAAAAAAGACGAGGAAGCAAAAAAGCGCTGTTGATTACTGAAAACTTTGACCAAGCGTTATCCACCATTTTAATTGGAAACAACATTGTAAATATTGCTGCATCGTCTATTTCGGCGAAAGTAGCAATTGATTTATTCGGCGGTAATTCAGCGCTTGTCATCAGTACAGTAGTTATGACCATTTTAATTTTAATCTTTGGTGAAGTATTACCTAAATCATTAGCAAAAGAGCATGCAGAAAGCTTCACATTGATGATATCCGGTATTTTATACTTTTTAATCAAAGTACTAACACCAATCTCTTATCTCTTTGTTTTGCTGAAGTCTGGTGTGTCAAAGCTATTTACAGGTAAAGAATATAGCCCTTCGGTTACTGAAGAAGAAATTAAAGTAATGGTTGATTTAAGTGAAGAAGAAGGCGTTATTGATAATCAAGAAAAAGAGCTTGTTCATCGTTCGTTAGAGTTTAATGAAATTGTTGTTGGACAAATTCTTAAACCAAGAATCGATATGGTAGCGATAGAGGTCAATCAGCCGATTGATGAAATAAAAGAAATCTTTTTAGAAGAACGATATTCGCGAATTCCAGTTTATGAGGACAATATTGACAATATTATTGGGATTTTATCAGAGCGCGATTTTTTAACATACTTAGTTCAAGAAAAAGAAGTAAATCTTCGTGAATTAGTACGTGAGCCAATGTTTGTAGTCGAATCAATGAAGATTTCTGTTTTACTACCTGAATTGCAGAAGAACAAAGTACATATGGCAATCGTTGTAGATGAATTTGGTGGCACTTCCGGTCTAGTGACGCTTGAAGATATTTTAGAAGAAATAGTAGGCGAAATTTGGGATGAACATGATGAAGCTGTTCGCTATGTTGATCAAATTAGTGAAACAGAATTTGAATTTAATACAGAAATTCCGCTTGATGATTTCTTAAAGTATGTTGAGGTACCGGCACCAGAAAGTTCTTACCATACGCTTGGCGGCTGGATTTTCGAACAATTTGAACGAGTTCCTGTTGCAGGAGATTTCTTTAGTTATGAAGGCGTAACGTTTACAATTAAAGAGGTTGAAAATCGTCGGATTCGTAAAGTCAACGTTCAAATTCAGTCAATGTTAAACAACGAAAGCGAAATGGAAGTAGCAGACTAAAGACGGTATCTTACTGTCGTGAAAATAAAGAGCACCTCAACAGCTGTTGAGGTGCTCTAGCCATGTTATAAAATTGTGTAAATATTAGTACTTGCCGCCACCTAATTGTTGCTCAGCTAATTGTACTAAGCGCTTAGTGATTTCGCCACCAACAGATCCGTTTGCACGAGCTGTTGTGTCTGGCCCTAAGTTTACGCCAAATTCACTTGCGATTTCGAATTTCATTTGATCGATAGCAGCTTGAGCTCCAGGTGCTACTAACTTGTTTGATGAATTGCTGTTTGATGCTTTTTGGTAGTTTGCCATGTTTATTCATCTCCTCGTTAGATAAAATAATAGTAGTATGGTTGAGCTAGCTGGAATTGAACCAGCGTGGATAAGTTTAGCAAGAAACTTATCTGCCTACCTAGGCGTAGCCCAGTAGTAGATGTTTGCTTTGTTGTTACTAGTAGTATGATAAAGCATTCAAAAGTTTATACATCAGAAAATATTAGTAATTATTGGTAAATTAAAGGAAAATCAGTAGAGTAGAAATAATGGAGTTGCACATATTATGTATATCTTATCGAAGTGAAGAAGGGGTAAGGAAATGATGCATATATGTGAGCTTTGCAATGGGCTGTCCACTTTATCTGAATATTGTAAGGTATGTGGCTATGAGTTAAGCGATATGGGAAAGGTTAGCGACTATTTCGATGATTACAGCGCGTATATGGAAATTGATGAATTAAAGCTTGAAAATGGCATTTCAAATGATTACGTGCAGCATATGTGCACACATTTTTTCTATTGTCAGAGATGTCAGCACGAAGAGATTAAGTTCATTAAAGAATAAAAAAGAGAAGAGTTTTTCCTCTTCTCTTTTTTATTCTTATTCTTTTTCTGCACGAATGCGGCTTTCTGTTTCCGCGTCAAAGAAGTGAGCTTTATTTAAGTCTAATGCTAAAGTAAGCTTTTGCTGGGCTTTTACTTCAGAACGAGCGTCTACGCGAGCGACGAAGTCTTGTTCGCCAATTTTAGCATAAACCATTGTTTCAGCTCCCATTAGCTCCGACACATCAACATTAACGGTTACTTTTGTGCCAGCTGAAGCTTCAATGAAGACAGGCTCGTCATGGAAATCTTCAGGACGAATACCTAGGATAACTTCTTTATTTACATAACCTTGGTCACGTAATACTTTCATTTTTCCTTCTGGAACTGCCAGAACAGAATCGCCTACCGTAATTTTACCATCTGATAAGTTTCCTTTTAGGAAGTTCATTGCAGGTGAACCAATAAATCCGCCTACGAATACGTTTTCTGGCTTTTCATATACCTCTTTAGGCGTTCCGACCTGTTGGATAATACCGTCTTTCATAACAACTAAGCGACTAGCCATTGTCATTGCTTCCGTTTGATCATGCGTAACGTAAATTGTTGTTGTACCTAAGCGTTGGTGCAACTTAGCAATTTCAGAGCGCATTTGCACGCGAAGTTTTGCATCTAAGTTTGATAGCGGCTCATCCATTAAAAATACTTTTGCATCACGAACGATTGCACGTCCTAATGCTACACGCTGACGCTGACCTCCTGATAAAGCTTTTGGCTTACGATCTAGGTATTGTTCTAACCCAAGAATGCGCGCAGCATCTTTTACACGACGGTCAATTTCATCTTTTGGAAGTTTACGAAGCTTTAATCCAAACGCCATGTTGTCATATACAGTCATATGAGGATATAATGCGTAGTTTTGGAATACCATCGCAATATCGCGGTCTTTTGGAGCAACGTCGTTCACGCGCTTATCATCAATATAGAAATCACCTTGTGAAATTTCTTCTAAACCTGCTACCATACGTAGAGTTGTTGATTTACCGCAGCCAGATGGCCCAACAAATACGATAAACTCTTTGTCTTCAATATGAAGATTAAAATCTTTTACAGCCGTTACGTTTTTATCATAAATTTTATAAATATGCTCTAATTTTAATTCAGCCATTTCTCATTCTCCCCCTTGAATATGTACCCTTGTTATTATGAAACCGCTTTCTGTATGAATAGTGTACGATGAATAGAAAAACTGGTAAATGGAAGATGTGCACAAAAAAATGAAAAGGTTTTCGTGCATGTTTACGAAAACCTTTTCATTTTATTGATTTAGAGACTCAGCTGCTAAGATAGCAAGGTAAGCTGAAACGGCCCCTTGAAAGTTTTTAATATCTAAATCCGTTCGGTCAATAAACTTATCAATGCGATACTGCAAGCTGTTCCGGTGCATGTATAGCTTCTTTGCAGCAAGTGATACATTCAGGTTGCACTCTAAATAACATTTAACAGTGTTAAGCAAAGTTTCATCATCTTTTATTAACGATAAAATGGTATTCATTTGTTCCTTGGCAGCGGGAGACATCTCTTTAATCAACCAATAGGGGAGCGTCGTTGAAAGCTTGATCACCTTTTCTTTTTCAAACACTTTTTGAACTTGTTCAAACCAGCTTTTCTCCATGTGAAAAGCACGAGAGGGTGAGAAAGGAAAAGAGTGCAGCTGTCCTTCAAAAAACTGCATATCACTTTCAAAGTCATGTGATAAAATTGTTACGCTGTCCTGTAAATCTCTTGTTAATTCTGATGAGTCCGCTACTTTTTCAATAATTACTCCGCTTTGTAAGTTGTCCCATAAGATGGTAATGGGCGTTGCATACATGGATGAAAGGGCATCTTCAAACTCTGTGCGTTGTTCAAACAAACGTTTAATTGAAAAGTAAGTAAAGCGAATAAGCTTGAATTTATCCAGCTCATCTATCACCGCAGGCTTGTCTTCGAATAGTAGCTGATACCAATATGATTGTTCTGCTGACAGCGTGGTGGTCATTGCTTCGTAAGGAATAAGAAACGCTGAGAGTAGAGCAAGTTCCTTCTCAGAAAGTGCGTCTTGTTCAATTCCAATAAAATGATATTCATCGCTTCGAAACCATTTATATTGGTGAAAGTGGTAGGGAACATCTGAATATAGTAGTTTATTGCCAAAGATGCTTTTTAGTTGCTCCATCATGAAACTCCTTTCTGCTCTGTACTTTTAACTAGTCTTGATAGACATGAAATAACATTAGTTCATGAATAAGGGAAGTAACTTCCTCTTGATTGATAGCGGGAGAGAGTTGATGTTTAAACTGAATTTCTCCTGTTTTTAGATAGTTCGCTTCGTAGTAAGTACCGCTTATATAAAAGGAGATAAACCATCCTGGCATTTCTTTTTGCTGATACAAAGGCTTGATTCGAAAGTGTGTAATCATAAAAAATCCCCTTTCTCATTTTCACTGCTTTTTAATAAGCTTATCATGAGAAGAGGAAATGGAAAGCAACTATTTTAAAAATTCGTTAATTTATAGAATAACCTTATCAGATGCTTAATTCCAATGGATCGAATGTGAGGTTCATCAAAAATCATCGGCTTTGCGTTGATTTCAAAGATATAATAATCACCGGTTTTTGTTCTTCCGATATCAAGCGAAAATTCTCCAACAAATTGAAAATGCTGATGAAGCTGCTGACCGCATGCATCTATTAGAGATGTTAAAAAAGAAGTGTCTATATCAAAAGGTAGCTCCTCAATAGATCTAAGAATTCCTCCATTTAATGTGTGAGTTGTTACACTCTGACGCTCGCTTTGTCTAACTCCGATTCCACTGATGATATATCGCTTCTTAAAGCGATTAGCTAGTATGCGAAGGTCATAGCGCATGTCTTGAAGGGTATCGGTTTCAATCGTTTCTTGGACAATGTAAGAACGAGTAGGGAGAGGCACATGTTCAAGGGAAGAATAAATCTTTTTTTGACGAGAGCTTTCATAGTGAATGCTTCCATCTTGAAGAGTTGTTAAGGTGAAAATTCCTCTCCCTTTGCTACCATGAATTGGTTTTAAGTAAACTTTTTGATGTTTTTTAAGCATAATACGTACATCTTCAATCGATAAAAGTAGCCGAGTATCAGGGAGGTGCTTTTGTGTAACGGTGTTTTTTGATAATAGCTCATACGTTTCCCATTTTGAAAAAAAGCTGGTGTTAAAAAAAGGAATATGAAGATGCTCGCTTTGAGACATTAATTCTTTAAGTTTTTCACGTTCGGTATAGCGATTGGGAAAGCGATTGTAGATAAAATCAGGAAGAGGAAGCGTGGCTTGTCGCCATTCACCGCTTATCTCCTCAAAATAAACACCATATACGTAGCGCTCATAGAACTGTTCAGGAGAAAATAAAACAAGGATTCCTCCGGTTGTCTGAAGCGCTCGATGGATTTCCTTGAAGTAGAGGTGTTGCTTCTGGTTCAAGCTGTTTAAAACAGCGCTGCTCGTAACAATCCCAATTATGGGACCTGCTTTATTTCCTCTAGTTCGCAAGCGAACGGAAGCCTCAGTAGGTTCAAGCTTAACAGGAAGCTCGATGTTTTGTGAACCCCATACGTAGGAGGAATGTGCTTCTTGATGATACCAAGTGTCGTCTGTTTTACTGTAAGAAACAGTAATCATGGATATGAAGCCTCAAGGGATAAAATGGCTTGCTTTGACAAGAAAATGGCATATTCTAACGACAGCTTTCTTGTATATTGATCTTCTTTTCGTAGAGATGGGTGTAAGAAGATAGAACGACCTGGTTTTGAGTTAGCTTCAAACATCCACACGTTTCCTCTCGTATCAACGCCGAAGTCGAATCCGATTTCACCAATAAGGCCTTCTACCTGGTGATCTAATGCTAAGCTGATGAGAAGAGCCGTACTTTCTAATAGCTTTTCTGTTTTCTTTCGTGTTTCTGGATTCGTAAAAACCCGCTGTAAGGATTCAATTTCCCCTCCGTTTGTCATGTGCGTCGTGACCGTTTCGCCACCGCTAATTTTTGCTGCAATGGCAGATAGTTCCCATTCATTGTGTAAATTTTTATTCGTATGGACGCGAAAATCAACAATTCGGTTATCCTTTTTAAATAGTGGGATTGCTTGCTGTGCAATGTAGTGTTCGCGCTCGTTTGTTTTAAATATTTCATCGACTAAGACAGCTAACGAAGCATGTGTTTTTTTTATGAGTTTCTCTTCTTTAAAACAAATTTGATAAACGTGCTGAGTAGAACAATAAGAAAGTGTATAAATACCACGTCCGAGACTACCGTTTTTTGGCTTTAAATAGACTGATTCGTACTGTTCTAACATCTCAGACAGCTGCTCGAGGCTAGGTGCATCAATTGTATAAGGTAAGAAATCTCTTACCGTCGCATCTTTCTGTAGCAGGGTGTGGACCGTCCATTTGTTAAAGAAGTTAGGATTAAAGAGTGGAATTTGATATTCATCGGCTAATTTTTCTTTAATCGTTTGAAAGGCATCAAGGCTTTCTGTTTTTCGATTCGGTAATCGATTGTAAATTACGTTTGGAAGAGGAACTTCACGTTGTTCCCAGCCGTTTGATGTATAAAAATAACCTAAGATTGTGCCAGAATCCCATTGAATATGATGAATGCCAAATAAAAATGGAATTCCTCCCGTAATGGAAGCAGTTGACAAAAGCTTTGCAAACAATAAAGATCGTTTGCCGATTGGGCGTAATAACGAACCGGTAAATCCTGCTGATAGTATGCCGATTAAAGGACCGATATAGATGCTATGTTCATCGGTATAGATGTGAACATCATTATGGATAGGAAGGTGTAATAAGTCCAACAGGTTTTGTGAGATTTTGATTTCATTCACCGCTTCAGGGTCTTCGTAAACCTGACAAATAGAAGAAAACGTACCGAAATAAATAGTGTTTAGTTGATGATGATAAAGAGAGGATGGTACATAGAGTACATCCTCTTGTTCTGGTAACACTTTTAATTGAAAAAGTAAGTTCGTCATTGTTCTACTCCTTATGTTGAGATGAAGGTAAAGTAGCCAAATATGAGCAGTAGGCCATCACATTTTCATACATCTTTTCAGTAGATTCTGGAGTTGTTTCAATGATTGTTTTTCTTCCAGGCTTTGAATTTAAATCAAGAAGCCAAATGCTATAGTCTCTAGAGATACAAATATCTAAGCCAAGTTCAAAAAGAGAAGGGAGCTGAGCTTCTAGCACAAGCGGTATTCGTTCACATAAGCTGCTAATTTCATCTGTGATAAATGTAGCTTTATGAGGTGGAAGTCGCTTCATTAACTCTTCAAATGGTGAAATAGAAGCCCCGTGGCTAATATTTGTAATAAATGAGTCTTCTTTTCCTTTTCGAACGCCTCTTCCAATCTCATTCCAATCTCCGCTTGCATCTTTTTGCAATAAAACGCGAACATCAAGAGGAGAGTACTGAAGTGATAATAGTGGAATGAAAGGCTGAGCGAGATAAGTTGCATTTTGCATGATGTTAAATAGCCAAGCATGAAAATCCGCTAGCTGTGTGAACTGCTTTGTTTGAAGACCTTTTTTGGAATGAAAAGATGCTTCAATGATTCGAAAGCGTTGAACAAGCTTAACAATTCCTTTTCCTTGTGCACCTGCAATCGGTTTTAGAATAAGAGCGTCATGTAAGCGTAACAGCTGCGTTATCTGCTCTTCAGCCGTGATTTTAGTTGTCGAAGGAAGATAAGGAGACAGGTCATCATCTTTTATGAGCTCTGTGTAAACATCCCATTTATTTGGTAGACCATATCCAAGGAACGTAATCGTTGGATTTTGTTTCAGCCAGTTGACAATGGGTATAGCTTTTTTAGAGAGGGAATCACCGCGATAAAAGCATCGATCATAAATAAACATAGGAAGAGAGAATGTATCGTACTGCCACTCATTTATTTCTGAATTATATTTATATCCTGTTATTTTCTGCGATACCGGCTGAAGTTGAAAGGGAGTAAATCGATAAAATTCAATATTGTACGCAGCTGCGTATTTTGCAAGATTGGTTGCATATTCTACTTCCTGTTCGGGATGAATGGTAATAAAACCTAATGAAATCATAAGAAAGACCTCCTCATCTTAATGAAAACGTGTAATGGTAAGGCAATAATTCATAAGGGCTTTAGTGGATGGACGAATCGTTTGAGAAGCTTCGTCACTTTGTTTAGAAGGTTTTGTATTCACTTCAATAATCCAAGGCTGCCCGTTGGCATCAATAGCTAAGTCAATGCCAAACTCCGCATAAATTTCGTCTTGATATGGTAAATTAATACAAATTTCAAGCGCAATCTCTTTTAATAAAGCGATGATATGTTTAGCAGTATGCTCATCGTATAACGAAGTGAGTATATGTTTGGGTGAATAGATTTCTCCTCCACGTGCAACATTTGAAACAAAACAACCTCTTTGAGAAACTCGCGTTATAACCGATGTTACTTTCCATTTGGAGTGGGAGTGTTTGTGACAAAGGATACGAAAGTCAAAGGGGCACCCCTTATATGTTTGAAGGTCGATTCCTTCTTGGATAATAAACCCTTGTTTTTTTAACGTGTGAAATAAAGTTTCAAATACGTCGTGTGCAGAATCGTATTCTTTTTTATACTCGTGTCCAATCGTAGTATAATCAAGGTGATATTGTTCATTGACGTGCGCGATTTTAAAAATATGTTTACCTTGGCTACCGTGTATGGGTTTTAGAAAAATGGTTTGGTAAGATGATAGTGCATCCAATAGATCTTGCTTACACCGGAGCTGATACGTATCGGGTAAATAGGTGTTTAAGTGCACTGTTTGAGACAAGCGTTCGAACACCTTCCACTTGTTTAAGTAGTGAGCGTTAAAAAAGGGAATTTCATTTTCAATCGCTTTTGTAGTAAGCTCTTGAAATTTAGCCGTATGCTCCGTTTTTCGATTATGGATTCGGTTATGAATGACATTTGGTAGAGGTACATTTTGTAGTACCCAAGAATTATATTGAAGCGTATAGCCTTTTTTCGTTCCGTTAAGTAAATCATCTAGTGTACTGACATAAAAGAAGCAGTTTTCCAAATCGCTAAGAGATGCAAACTCTTCACAGAAGGTTGTTATACTTCCAAAGAGATCTAGCGATGACTTAATTTCCGTGACGACACAAATAACGGGACCAATTAATAGTTCCTCCTTAGATGGAGAAGAAAATCGTAGAACGGTTTCGTCTTCAAATAGCCCCCATTCTTGTAAAAGGGTTTTGCAACACATAATAGAGTAATCAGAGCTTGTAAATGGTATAATGCTTACTTCTTGGTGCATACGACCGAATGTGATGGTAATATGAGTATCGCAGCTAAGTTGTTGGCAAAGTCCCTGACTCATGTAGATCTGATTCTTACCCAGTTTTGACTGAGATGCTTTAATCATTACGCATGGAGGGTTCATAAATACGTCCTCATTTTTTAATTTTATAGGCGAATGCTGATATATGGTATGATTTGCAAAGAGAATATGTGAGAGAATTTGTTACAGAAAGGTCGAAGAAAATAATGGAACAGTTTATTACAATCATTATTATGGCCGTCATTGGGGCGGTCATCGGTGGTGTTACGAACCACTTGGCTATTAAAATGTTGTTTCACCCATACGAAGCCAAATATTTATTTAGGAAAAGAATTCCATTTACTCCTGGGCTTATTCCAAAAAGGCGAGATGAACTTGCTGTTCAGCTTGGGAAAACGGTGGTTGATCATTTATTAACACCAGAAAGTTTAAAGAGAAAGTTAAAAGATCCAGCCTTTCATCAAATCTTATTACGAATGGCAAATGACGGGCTTGAAAAGGTATTTACAACGAAGCAAACGTTAGCCGAGGTGCTTGACGCTATTGGTATTAAAGAAGCTCAAGATAAAACAAAGAACGCTGTTCGTAAGCTTGTAGAAAAGAAGTATATTGAGTTTATGACGAGCAAATCAGGTGAGTCACTTTCTTCTTTATTAAGTGAGGGAACAAAGCAAAAGGTAGATCAAGTCATTCCTGTTATCGCAAAGCAAATTTGTGAAAAAGCGGTGGAGTATTTTGAAAGCGAAGAGGGAAAACGTCGCTTAGAACGCATGATTGATGACTTTTTAATGAAAAAAGGGATGCTTGGAAACATGATTCAAATGTTTCTTGGAAATACAAAAGTCATCGATAAGGTCCAGCCAGAAATTATTAAGTTTTTCAAGCATGAAGGAACGAGTGAGCTTTTTGAAAGCTTGATTGAAAAAGAGTGGAAGAAGCTGCAAGAGAAGACGGTGGATGAAGCGGAAGAGTTTATTGGCAGAGAAACAATGTTAGAAGGCATTCAGAGTATTGTTGATCGAACTATATCGGTAGATACCTTATTTGCGAAGCCTGTTTCTGAGCTTGTGGCACCTGCTCATTCGTATGTGCAGAAGGTTGTTCCGGTAGTCGTTGAAAAAGCAGGGGATTTTTTAGTAGAGCGCATTGATTCGTTAATGAGCCAGCTTAAATTAGAAGATATTGTTCGTGAACAGGTAGAGTCGTTTTCAGTGGAGCGCATTGAGGAATTGATTTTAGGGATTTCAAAACGTGAGTTTAAGATGATTACGTATCTAGGAGCGTTACTTGGAGGGATAATTGGAGTGGTTCAAGGAGTTATTGCTCTGTTTATTGCTTAAGTATTTACTTCAAGAGAGAAAAAACGATCTTACTAATTGAGCTTTTACTTTATTTGATTGATTTTGAGAAATAAAGGTCTTAAGCTGAATTTCTCGCCATAATTTGTTATAGTAGTTGGGAAGATGATTATAGTAAAAAAATTTAGGAGGACGTTTATATGTCTGTAAACTTGTACGATGTAGCAAATGAATTAGAAAGAGCCATTCGTCAAAGCGACGATTATACAAATCTAAAGAGCCTGTATGGGGCTGTAAACAATGACGAAGGTTCAAAACAATTATTTGAGCGCTTTCGTACATTACAAATGGAGTTACAGCAAAAACAAATGACGGGTCAAGAGATTACGGAAGAAGAAGTTCAACGAGCACAGCAAACAGTAGCGATTGTTCAACAAGATGAAAATATCGCGAAGTTAATGGAAGCTGAGCAACGTATGAGCATGGTAATCGGTGAGCTAAACAAAGTTATCATGAAGCCATTAGAAGAGTTATACGCTGAATAATAGCTTAAAAAATCAAAGCGATTAGAACTAATTTTAGTTCTAGTCGCTTTTTTGTATAGAAGGAACACATGCAAAAAGGTTGATCTTCACTCCGGATTGCTTGCTTTCCACGGGGCGAGCGTTGAGCCTCCTCGTCACTACGCTCCTGCGGGGTCTCAAGCAGCCTCGCTAGTCCCATAAGAGTCACGCATCCTTCGTTTCAATCACCAGCTTCTGTTATAGGAAAAGAAGCACTCATCTTTGTACCTTTTTGCTAGAAGATAGGGGCTTGATCATGTACATGCAAAAATTTCAAAAAAATAACAGGAACTTATTTACAAATAAATACATATGTTATATAGTTAGTTACATTAGTAACTAACCAATTAACTTAGAAGGTGGTCGTATGGATTTTAAATTAAGAGAGGATCTGCCAATTTTCCAGCAGATTGCAGAGCAGGTTGAAACAAGTATTTTGGACGGATCCATTCAGGAAGGTGATCGCGTTCCTTCTACGAATGAGTTTGCCAAGTACTATCAAATTAATCCAGCCACTGCTGCTAAAGGGGTTAACCAGCTTGTTGACCAAGAGATTTTGTTTAAAAAAAGGGGCGTAGGGATGTTTGTAGCAGATGGAGCTAAGAGTATTATTTTAGAAAAGCGAAAAAAAGCATTTTTTAATCAATATATTGTCCCGCTAAAGCAGGAAGCTGAAAAGTTAGGAATTCAACTTGAAGAACTACAGTCTTTATTAAAGAGGGAGGAATAAGGGTGAATATTACGGTTGAACACGTTACAAAAACGTTTGGGGAGAAAAAAGCATTAAATGACTTAAGTTTAAGTCTAGAAGCTAATAAGATCTATGGTCTGCTTGGACGAAATGGAGCAGGAAAAACCACGCTTATGCAAATGCTAGCAGGACACATAACGCCAACTGATGGTGAGGTAAAAGTTGAGGGGCTATCACCTTTTGAAAATCGTGAGGTTTTGAAGAATATTTGCTTTATTAGTGAAAATAACAACTTCAAGAAAAAGCTTAAAATTAAAGATGTCTTGAAGGTGTCATCTCTTGTGTATCCAAACTGGTCACAAGAGGTTGCTAATGACTTATTAGCACGCTTTAATCTTAGTGGCAAAATGAGTACCAAAGGTTTATCAAAAGGAATGGAGTCTGCTTTAGGTATTACAATTGGCTTGGCTAGTCAAGCACCGCTTACCATTTTCGATGAACCATACATCGGCTTAGATGCGTCGGCACGCTATTTGTTTTACGACTTGATTTTGGAAGCATATCAAGAAAAGCCACGAACGATTATTCTATCTACCCATCTAATTGATGAAGTAAGCAATTTATTTGAAGAAGTAGTCGTTATTCAAAAAGGACAGAAGTTGCTGCATGAAACAGCAGAAAATATGATGAATAAGGCTCTTCATATTAGCGGGAAAGAAGATGTAGTTGACGCTTTTATTAAAAACCAAAACGTCATCCATCAATCTGTTATCGCAGGTAGAAAATCAGCAGTGTTGTTTGGAGGACCATATAACCTTGCTGAAGTAGGTGAGCATAGATTAACGATTGAGAGTATTAACGTTCAGCAGTTGATGGTTTATCTCACAGAAGAGAACAGGAGTGGAAAGCTTTATGTTTAAAGATACAAAAGCAATGCTGTATTATTTATTTCTTGACCATCGCTCGTCAATTTTGATCTTTTGGGGCATTTTTATTGGGAGCATCTTGGCTATTTTAACAATTACGACGGCTGCTGATACTTCTGTTATGGTCGTATCACCAAGCTTACCAATCCTTATTTTCTGCGGGATTGCAGGGTTTGTAATGGTGAAAGAGTCGCTACCTTTTTGTATTAAAATGGGCATGACGCGAAAAAGTTTTTTAACAAGCGTTTTTTTATTCAACATACTGTTAGCGGCGGGGATATCCATTATTCAAGCTTTTGTAAATGCACTATTTCGTCTAGTCATTGACATTACATCTACACAGGTCAGGATTTTTAGTACCATTGAAGCTACTACTATGAATTCTACTTGGTATAACCAACTTCTATTTGATTGCATTCTTTGTTTCTTTTTGCTATCAGCGGGGCTTTTGTTAGGAAGCGTCTTTTACCGAACGGGTTTGATTGGAGGAGCAAGTGTCATTGCTTTTCTATTTGGGCTGTTTTTATTTTCAACTACAAGAGACTGGATTGTTGAACTGTTTGTCACAATAAATGACTCGTTTCAGGTCACTCCTAACCTAGGTACAATATCGGTATTGGCCGTTTTAACAGTTATTCCAACATGGCTATTGCTCAGAAAAGCATCAACGATCTCGTATAACGTACGATAAAATCACATTTTAATCCCTTCTAATTATAGTCATATGCTCATATAACTAATTATCAAGTTTTTTTAAATAAATACCAACGTTCTAACGTGGTAATAAGCTGAGAGACATCTAAGAAGGAAGGGATTTAACAATGACATATCGATTACTGGCGTTAAATATTGATGGTACCATTTTAAATAGTCAAGGCCGTATTACAAAAGAAACGAAAGAAGCAATTCAGTTCGTCAAAAATAAAGGCGTCTACGTTACGCTCGTAACAAATCGCCATTTTCCATCTGCGCGAAAGATTGCAAGGTCCTTGAAAATTCATCCAACAATGCTCATTACGCACAGTGGAGGGTTTATCGCTTCTTCCGTTGATAAGCCGGTATTAGACCGAAGATTAAGCGAAGAAAAAACGTTTAACCTTATTCAACTGTTAGAGAACTTTAACTGTCATATTCGAATTTTACATGAACGCTTTTCAATTGGTAATCGTGTCAAGCTTCCAAATAATATCGTGGCTAAAACGATGTTAAAAACAGGAGAACCACTTTTTTATCCTGTTCAGTTTGTAGACTCATTGGGAGATGCGCTAAGGGATGAGCCAGTATCGACTCCAAAAATTGAAGTGTATTTTGCAGATAAAAGAGAAAAGGAATATGCAGAACAAACCATTGCATCTGCGGTGAAGGACATTGAATGGTTTTCTTACCCCAACGAAAATCGATGCTACATTACGCCAAAAGGAGCGAATAAGGCATCCGGTATTCGCTATGTAGCAAGTCAACTAGGCATTCCGATGGAAGATGTCGTTTCAATTGGCAATTGCTATGATGATATCGAAATGATTGAGCAAGCCGGTATGGGTGTAGCTATGGGGCATTCGCCAACAAATCTCAAAATGCTGGCCGATTGGGTCACAAGGTCAAACAATGAAAACGGAGTGGCATATATGATTAAAGAGCTGTTTAGAAAACAGCAGCGATTAGGTTACTTGAACCAGCTTGATGGAACGAGACTAAACTAAGGCATAGAGGCTGGGACATAAGTATTTCAGTCAATCATCAATCCGAACTATTGGGAGGTAATGACTCTTTTATGGTTCGGATTTTTTGTTGATTGTGAAACCAATTTTAGAGAACTAGCGCAATGGAACGAACTAGTTATGATAACCTAAATATGTTAGAAAAGGCATAATTCGTTTTTTAATTTAGCAGCAATTGACCGAGTCATTGATGTTCTGTAAACTGATAGAAGCTTATCTATGTTTAAAATTGAAAGGTGATTATCGTGAAAATATATGTTCAAGGGTTAGAAGACGAACGATTTCTTCGACCGCTTCAGCTCATTTCTGACTTATTCTTTGAAGAGAGCGATGTTTCTTTTACTTCAAATCAAGAAGAAGACCTACAAATTACGTTTACACTAACTGTCAATGAGCAGATTTCAGCACATATTGCTTTAAAGGCTCGAGACCATGATAAAGTATATAAAGAAGAACTATCAAAGCCAAACTTAGTAGGTTTATCTGAAAAAGAACAGTTCAAGCAAGTGAAAAATGTTGTCCTCCGCGTCTTTTTATCTGTGCTCCAAGAATATACGAATATCGTACAAAAGTGGGGAGTTCTAACGGGAATTCGTCCAACAAAGCTTCTTCATATGAAGCTTCAAGCTGGAAAAACAAAAGAAGAAGCTCACCAGGAGTTGAAAGAGCAGTATTTAATTACGGACGATAAAATTCAGCTGATGCAGGATATCGTCGATCGCCAACTAGCCGCTGTTCCTGATCTTCATGAGTTATCTGGTGAAGTAAGCATTTATATTGGCATTCCTTTTTGTCCGACAAAGTGCGCATACTGCACGTTTCCTGCTTATGCGATTAACGGGCGTCAAGGTTCGGTTAATTCATTTCTGGGTGGCCTTCACTACGAAATGCGTGAAATTGGAAAATGGTTAAAAGAAAACAATATCAAAATTACAACTGTTTATTACGGTGGAGGGACGCCAACAAGCATTACTGCTGAGGAAATGGACATGCTGTATGAAGAAATGTATGAATCTTTTCCTGATGTGAAAAACATTCGTGAAATTACGGTGGAAGCAGGGCGCCCTGATACCATTACAGCTGATAAGTTAAAAGTGCTGCAAAAATGGAATATCGACCGCATTAGCGTCAATCCACAGTCGTATACGCAAGAGACGTTAAAAGCAATTGGGCGTCATCATACGGTTGAAGAGACGATTGAAAAATTCCATTTATCTCGTGAAATGAACATGAACAATATTAATATGGATTTGATTATTGGGTTACCAAATGAAGGCGTAACGGAGTTCTCACATACGTTAAAAGAATCACAGAAGCTGTTGCCTGAATCGCTGACGGTTCATACGCTTTCCTTTAAGCGTGCATCTGAAATGACGCAAAATAAGCGTAAATATAAAGTGGCTGATCGTTATGAAATCAGCCAAATGATGGATATGGCAACAGAGTGGACAAAAGAAAACGGCTATAAGCCTTACTATCTATATCGCCAAAAAAATATTTTAGGTAATCTTGAAAATGTGGGCTATGCTTTTCCAGGCCAAGAGAGTATCTATAATATCATGATTATGGAAGAGAAACAGACGATTATTGGATTAGGTTGCGGGGCTTCTAGTAAATTTGTTCATCCAAAGACAGGTGTGATTACGCGTTTTGCTAATCCGAAAGATCCGAAGTCATATAATGATGGGTTTAAGCATTATACAGAAGAAAAAATTAAAATTCTAACTGATTTATTCAATGTTTAATAGAAACTGCCGTGTATTTATTCCGAAAATACATGGCAGTTTTTTAATTTGCATAAAGAGAAGGAAATATGTCGAAGACGATTGAATATATAATTTGTTGCAAACGTTTTCTAAAAATAAGTGAGGTGCTGTTCAATGATGAATGTACAATTAACGATTCCTTCAATGATGGAGCGAGCAGAGACGTTTTTTAAGAAGAAGGAGGTTATTTCAAGGTCCACAAAAGGTATGGAACGTTTTACCTATGAAGAAACGGGAAAGAGAACGCGAAAATTGTCTTCCATGCTAGTAGAGCTGGGAGTAGAACGAGGTGACCGTGTTGGAACGTTTGCTTGGAATCATCATCGCCATTTAGAAGCTTATTTTGCAATTCCAGGAATCGGTGCCGTGTTGCACACGATTAATATTCGCTTAGATCCTCAGCAAATTATTTATGTTATTAATCATGCAAAAGATAAAGTACTTTTAATTGATGAGTGCTTTTTACCGCTCTTTGAAAAAATCCACCAAGAATTACCTCACGTAGAAGCTTATATTATTATGTCTGACGAACCCTCGCTCCCTGAAAGTAGTGTAAAGCCAATTTATCATTACGAAGAGCTGCTAAAGCGTGGAGATGAAACGTTTGCTTTTCTTTCAGATATTCAAGAAGAAGAGCCAGCAGGAATCTGCTACACTTCCGCTACCACAGGTAAGCCAAAAGGCGTTGTTTACTCACATCGAGGCATTTATTTGCATTGCATGGCACTCGGATTAAGAGATGGTGCAGAGCTGTCTGAAGCTGATATTGCTATGCCGGTAGTTCCAATGTTCCACGTTAATGCATGGGGCTTACCGTTTGCTGCTGTTTGGCTTGGCACAACCCTTGTAATGCCGGGAGCTTTTTTCACTCCGACTATCTTAGCGGAGATGATTCAAAATGAAAAAGTGACGATTGCAGCTGGAGTACCAACAATATGGCTAGGTTTGCTGCAAGAGCTTGAAAAAGGTGAGTATGATACCAGTCATGTGCGTGCGTTTTTATGCGGAGGGTCTGCGGCACCGCTGAGCGTTATTCAGCGTTTTGAAGAAAAGTTTAATATTCCATTTATGCATGCGTACGGCATGACGGAAACCAGTCCCCTTGTCACGATATCTAGATTAAAAAGTTATCAAGAAGAGAAGTCTGCTCCCGAGCGATTAGCGTTAAAAGCTAAGCAAGGATTCCTTGTTCCTGGCGTTGAAATGAAAGTAATCGGTCAGAATGGAGAAGTAGATTGGGATGGTAATGAAATGGGGGAGCTCTTGCTCAGGGGACCTTGGATTGCTTCAGAATACTGTGAAGATGACCGTACGAGCGAAGCGTTTAAAGATGGTTGGTTATATACAGGAGACGTGGTTACAGTTGATGAAGAAGGTTTTATTAAAATTGTTGATCGTACAAAAGACTTGATTAAAAGCGGTGGAGAATGGATTTCATCGGTCGACATTGAGAATGCATTGATGGGGCATGAAGGTGTCTTTGAAGCATCGGTTATTGCTGTACCTCATGAAAAATGGCAAGAGCGCCCAGTGGCGTGCGTCGTTTTAAAAGAAGGATATACAGCACAAGTAACCAAGGAAGATATTTTAACTTTCCTTTCGCCTCAATTTGCGAAATGGTGGCTTCCAGACGATGTGATTTTTATGGATGAAATTCCAAAAACAACCGTCGGTAAATTTCTAAAACGAGCACTTCGTGAAAAAGTACTAGAACGCTATGAATTGAAAGGGTGAAGGAAGATGACTGTAAATTTAAAAGTTGTTGAATTAGAAATGAAAGAACGCGTGGCTATTTTATCTTTAAATCGACCGGAATCATTAAATGCTCTCAATATAGAAGTGCTGCAACAGCTTGTTCAATGCTTAAAAGAAGTAGAAGAGAGCCAAGCAGATATTGTCGTCTTGCAAGGAAAAGGAAACGTATTTTCTGCAGGTGGTGATATCAAAATGATGCTGGATCCAAACAGAGCAAACTCATTTCGTAAGGTAATGGATTTAATCAATGAAGTGACGCTAAGGTTATACACGCTTCCTCAGCTTACCATTAGCGCTATTCACGGAGCAGCGGCTGGCTTAGGGCTTAGCATTGCGCTCGCGAGTGATTATATCATTGCGCAAAAAGATGCTAAGATTGCTATGAATTTTATTGGAATCGGACTTATTCCAGATGGAGGAGGCCACTTCTTATTAGCAAAACGCCTCGGTAATCACCGTGCAAAACAGCTTATTTGGCGGGGGGAAACGCTATCAGCAGAAAAAGCGTATAAAATTGGGATAATTGATGAAATAAAAGAAGGAGATTTGGCGAAGCATGTAGAAGATTATGTTTCATACTGGCTCAAAAAGCCAGCGCTTGCTTTAAAAGAGACGAAACGAATTTTCGTTGAAACGTCAATTGAAGAGCTGAAGACTGTATTACAGTTAGAGAAAAGAAGTCAGTTTAGCATGAGCCAAAGTGATGATCATAAAGAGGGGATTGAAGCATTTTTGGCGAAACGTTTGCCGGTGTTTAATCAGCGTTCAAAAGATATTTCCGAAAATTAAGTGAACTAGTTTAAAAGCAAGTGTTTTTGTCTATCATGTAGATAGAGCATGTTTAAAAAATTAGCATCAGTGGTATCAAAAGATAATAATAGAAATTAATGAGGTGATTGAAAGATGAATAAAACAGATTTAGTAAATGCAGTAGCTTCAAAATCGGAATTAACAAAAGCAGACGCATCAAAAGCAGTAGATGCACTATTAGACACAATTTCTACAACATTAGGTCAAGGTGAAAAAATTCAGCTTATCGGCTTCGGTACATTTGAAGTTCGTGAGCGCGCAGCTCGTACAGGGCGCAACCCACAAACTGGTGAAGAAATGCAAATTCCAGCTTCTAAAGTACCAGCATTTAAAGCAGGTAAAGAATTAAAAGAAGCTGTAAAGTGAATAAAAAAGAGACTGAGACATAAGTAGTTCAGCCTCTACTATACCTGAACGATTGAGAGTTCATAACTTTTAATCGTTCAGGTTTTTTGGTTGATTGTGAAAACAATGTTGGAAACAGGGTGGAATGGAGCGTGAGACACTCGACTCCTGCGGGAAAGAGAGGGAAAACGGAGATCCCGCAGCGCAGCGAGAAAGCTCAGGTTCCTCCCCGCGGAAAGCGAGTGGCCGTAGCGCAATGGAACGAACGAGTTGAGACAAACCAAAGAGATGGGAACAGCTAGTGTTCGTCTTTTAGAAGCCATCATTTTGTTATGTCCCAAACTCTTTTTATTTTAACGATGAAATAATACAAGCTTCCCGTTAGCTTGTACGCATCGGTGCGTTTTTTCATGGTAATTTAGCTCCGTTAGTTTACTCATTCCAATTTCTTTTGCATCAAGTTCACTTGCAGCTTCAAACGTTTCATCCAATAGTTTTTCTCCGTCTTTTTCAAAAACTGTTAGCGTATACATTGTCATGAAGACCTCTCCTTTAGAAAATGGATATCTGTTCACTTTATTAAAATTCGAAGTTTATATTGAAAACTCCTGCTTCGGTTTACAACTACATAAAATTTCCATACAATAAGAAGTAGGTCTAACTGAGTGATTTTTTCAGCACGTCGCCAAGGATAAGTAGATTAGTAAGTGATAAAAACATTTAAACTTCGGTTTGTTTAAAACTTTTTATTCATTTCTATTATCCTGTTTCTTTACTGGTGACTAGGCTGTTGGTTCAAGGGATAGTTAGCGAAGTAATTTATTAAAAGGAGGAGAAATATGTCTCTGTTATTGACGGATGTGTCAAAGCAATACGGCTCATTTACAGCCGTGAACAATTTATCGTTACATATTCCAAAAGGTGAGATATTTGGATTTTTAGGGGCTAATGGTGCAGGGAAAACAACAACGTTTCGAATGGTATTAGGCTTGATTGAACAGTCGGCGGGAACCATTACGTGGAAGGGTGCACCGATTACATATGAAACAAGCAATATCGTTGGTTATTTACCAGAAGAGCGAGGGTTGTACCCAAAGCTAAAAGTGCGAGATCAGCTTGTTTATCTTGGTAAACTACGAGGGATGAACAAGAATGATATTTTAAAAGAAATGGATTATTGGTTGAAGCGTTTTAACGTACCTGACTACGCCAATAAAAAAGTAGAAGAGTTGTCAAAAGGAAATCAACAAAAAATCCAGTTCATCGCATCAGTGATTCACCGTCCAGAACTGCTTATTTTAGATGAACCGTTTAGCGGGCTGGATCCAGTTAATGTTGAGCTCCTCAAGTCAGCGGTCATTGATTTAAAAGAGCGAGGAACAACAATCGTCTTTTCAAGTCACCGTATGGAACACGTGGAAGAACTTTGTGAGCATTTATGCATCATGCACCATGGTCAGCCTGTTGTGCACGGCAAGCTAGGGGACATTAAACGCTCTTTTGGTAAGAAGAATGTTATCGTTCACGGAGAAGGTCCATTTGAACGCTTAGAAGCTGTAGATGGAGTTGTCAAAATGAAACAAACGGTTGAAGGTGTTAATCTGCAAATCGAGAATGAGGATGTCTCTCAAGCTATTTTCAAAGAGCTGGCAGACTTTTCATTTGTGCGAAAATTTATTGTAGAAGAACCTTCTCTAAATGATATTTTCATTGAAAAGGTAGGTGCTTCGTATGAATAAATTTTGGATCATTGTAGCGCATACGTATTTAAACAAGCTTAAGACAAAATCGTTTATCATTACGACTGCTATTACAGTCCTGCTTTTATTAGGAATTACGAACTTAGATACAATTATTAAAGCTTTTGATAATGACGAGCAAACGACTGTGGGAGTTCTCAGTGAATCCGAAGAGGCGTACAGCACATTCAAGGAAAATATGAAACTTATTGATGAAGACTTAGCGCTAAAAGAAATTAAGTCGGAGTCAGAAGCTAAGAAACAGGTCAAAGACGAAGAGATTGAAGGGTATCTTCAGCTATCAATCAATAGCGAAGAGCTACCACAAGGTGTTTACAAGTCAAACTCTTTAGCAGAATCTGCGGTTGCGACGTCCTTACAGCAGGGACTTCAACAAATGAAAGTTGCTTATGCTACTCAGAAGGTCGATTTAGACCCTCAGCAGATTGAAGAGATTTATAGTCCAGTTGCATTTGAAAAAGAAGCGTTAGTAGATAATGCCAAAACAGAGGAAGAACTAAGTCAAGCTAGGGGACTTGTGTACGTCTTACTGTTCGTTATTTATTTCTCCGTTATTATGTACGGCAGCATGATTGCGATGGAAGTTGCAACTGAAAAGTCATCACGAGTGATGGAAATTCTCGTGTCCAGCGTTTCTCCAGTAAAGCAAATGTTTGCAAAAATTGCAGGGATTGCGTTATTAAGCTTGACTCAGTTTACAATTATTGCTGCGGTCGGCTATATGTCTTTACAAGGAAGTTCCAGCGAACTTTCTGATTTCCTAGGGTTTTCAGATGTACCGATTCAGACGTTTGTGTATGCATTCGTTTTCTTTATTCTAGGTTATCTCTTATTTGCAACCCTAGCTGCGTTTTTGGGGTCGCTTGTTAGCCGTATTGAAGATGTACAGCAAATGATTACACCGATGACGCTTGTAATTGTAGCAGCATTTATGATTGCTATGTTTGGTTTAGGGAAGCCTGAAGCGTCATTTATTACTATCACGTCATTTATTCCGTTTTTTGCACCAATGATTATGTTTTTGCGTGTTGGAATGCTAACAGTGCCGGTGTGGGAAATTGCGCTTTCCATTGGCTTACTCGTTGCAACCATTGGCTTACTCGCTGTGTTTGGTGCTCGAGTTTACCGAGGTGGCGTTTTGATGTATGGAAAATCTTCATCGTTTAAAGATATTAAAAAAGCACTTCAGTTAACAAAGAAAGAATCCATAAAAAAATAAGAATAGAAAAAGGCATGAGCTCATATCGTAGTGAGTTCATGCCTTTTTCGGTCGAGTCGTGCATTAACGAAGTGATGGTGTTAAAATAAATGTAAAGGAATGACAGGTTACAGCGAGAATAGACGCGTAACGTAAGGAGGAACTGACATGGCAAAAGGAATTGGCCAGCATGAAGTAGGCGAACAAGTGGATTTATACTTTTTAATAAAATCTTCAACAAGAGGAATTGCAAGTAACGGAAAGCCGTTTTTGACGGTAATCTTACAAGATAAAACAGGAGATATTGAAGCGAAGCTATGGGATGTATCTCCTGAAGATGAAGAAACGTATGCTGCAGAAAAGATCGTAAAGGTTGCAGGAGAAGTAATGAATTATCGCGGTAGAAATCAGTTGAAGGTGCGCAACATTCGCCCAGCACAGCCGCAAGATGGAGTTCGAGTTTCTGATTTTCTAGAAGTAGCACCATTATCTCGAGAAGAAATGGTTGAATATATTACACAAAGCATCTTTGAAATGAAAAATTCTAATATTCAGCGCCTGACGCGTCATTTATTGAATAAGTATCAGTCAGAGTTTTTAGAATATCCAGCGGCAACAAAAAATCACCATGAATTTGTCTCAGGTTTGGCTTATCATGTTGTATCGATGCTTAAGCTTGCCAAAACGTTTGCTGACTTATATCCATCATTAAATCGAGATTTATTATATTCTGGCGTTATTTTACATGACTTAGGAAAAGTATTTGAGCTTTCAGGTCCTGTTTCAACAACCTATACGGTTGAAGGGAATTTATTGGGACATATTTCAATTATGGTGAATGAAATTGGGAAAACAGCTGAAGAGTTAGGTATTGAAGGTGAAGAAGTTATGCTTCTTCAACATATGGTTCTATCTCACCACGGGAAAGAAGAGTGGGGGAGCCCTAAAAAGCCGCTTATTAAAGAAGCAGAAATGCTCCATTTAATTGACAACGTCGATGCTAAAATGAATATGTTAGATCGTGCTTTAGACAAAACAAAGCCAGGTGAATTTACAGAGCGTATCTTTGCATTGGACAATAGATCATTCTATAAACCAACAGTTGAATAAAAGTATCAGTCATATCCGAGACAACTTGTACATATAGTGGTTGTAAATAACGGATGTGGAGGATGAAGAGATGGTAACATTACCGATTTGGATTTATTTAGTTGTAGCAGGTATCTTTTTTAGTGGATTTATGGCCATTCGCTCTGCACAGCAAGAAAAGCACATTGATGAGTCATTTATTGAAAAGGAAGGTCAAATTTTTATTGATCGGATGAATGTAGAAAAAGAGCGCCGCGAAGGCAATTCAATCTAAGCACATGAATAAGAAAAGGGCCGTTCCTTCGAACGGTCCTTTTTTTGAGTTAAGTTATTAACCCTGAGCATTTGTGCTATCTGTTTTTTCAAACGCAGGCTCAACCTTTTTATCTTTTACATCTACATTTGCATCTTCAAGCTCTTTTAACAGCTTTTCTTCTAGCTCAGCTTGGTCAACTTTTGAACGCTTAATCTCTTGCTCTAAGTCAGCTTTCATATCCTCAAAAGAAGCTAATTTCTTTTTATCTTCTAGCTTAATGATGTGATAGCCGTAGTCTGATTTAACCGGCTCACTAATTTCGCCTTTCTTAAGCTTGTAAGCAGCAGTTTCAAACGCTTCTACCATTTCGCCAGCACCGAAATATCCAAGGTCTCCACCTTTTTCGGCAGAACCTGTATCAGTTGAATATTCCTGCGCTAATTTTGCAAAGTCTTCACCTTTATCAAGCTTAGCCTTTACTTCTTTTGCTGTTTTTTCATCTTCAACTAGAATGTGACTAGCTTTAATTTCAGGCTTTTTCGCTTCATATGCTTCCTTTAATTCCTTTTCTGATACTTTAATATCAGCTGTTGCTACTTTGTCACGTAAAAGGTCTACTTTAAGCATGTCTTTTACGGAATCTTCACCATTTTGCTCAATAGCTTGGTCAATTTGATCTCCGTATTGTTCACGAAGATTGTCTAACTCTTGATCAAGTTCTTTATCAGTAATTTTATATTTTTCGCTAAGTACTTTTTCATCTACTACATTGCGCACTAAAGTGTTGAATTGGTCTTGACCAATTAAATTCTTCATTTCCTCATATAGTTCACCTTGAGTCACGTTTCCTGCATCAGTTTCAACAATGACTTTTGCTGAGTCACCTTTTGATTCTGAAGCATCGCTACTACAAGCTGATAATGCTACGATACTTGCAGCAGTTGACAGCGCAATTAAGCTTTTTTTCATATATACACACTCCTACTCTTTGTTTTCATATAAAGTGTAATGATAGTTCACTCATACGTTTTACTATACCATATTTCTCAAATTTAACGAAATGAATATGGAAATAAAGTGAACACAAGAATAAAAAGTAATTATTTCCCTTAATTAAATCCGTTCTGAAAGTAAGAAATGCAGAAATAATTAGTAAAATCGTGATAAACGCCTAGACGCTTTAGAGTGTTCATGCATAACATGCAGTATTAGTAAACGAAGGAGGTGCTCATATTATGAGTCATGGATATGGATATGGAAACGGTTTTGCGTTATTAGTTGTGTTATTTATTTTATTAGTAATTATCGGATGTGCTTGTTACTACTAATAACATCAGAGACTGTAGGAGATGAAGGAGGAAGAAACAAATGGGTAAACATGGATGTGGAAACGGCTTTTCTTTAATTGTAGTCCTGTTTATTTTACTAGTAATCATCGGCTATGGCTTAGCGTACTAAGCAATAAAGTAAAACGCGGTGACTGGGTTCACCGCGTTTTATGTGAATAATACCTCAACATAGGAAGAGATCAATAAAATTGTAATTAAAATATTAATTGTACGAAATACCTTTGGTTGCTTCTCTTCAGGAATTTCTTTTTGTAGACATAATGTATTTGTTAGTGTATTAATGTAAAATAAAATAAATAAAGCAAACGGTATAAAGAATATGTACATAAAGTAGAATCCCCCTAAAATCGACGTCAATTATCTGGACTATACGTAGTTTATCTAATGAGAAAATAATATCTAGCGAGTAATGTCAATATTAACATTACCAAAAAATAAGGAAAATAGATAGAGATTCGCTAAAACTTCCTGTAAATTGCGGAAGAACTGTCGAAAATAAGGGGGTATCGAAATGCCCTTGCGAAATAAAGACAAGGCCGTTGAAATGCATTGTAACATAAAGAATTATTTGGAAGAAAGGGTTCGAATCATGTACAATATGAAGTAGGGACATGAACGGTGAAGGAGTAGAGTAAAGGATGGAAACTTTAGAATCTAGAGTGTCACGTTTAGAATACTACATAAAATTGCTAGCTGGAACGCCTGAGCAGGAAGCAAAGCCATTTATTGAGCTCGTTGTTAAAGAAGAGCTAACGAGAAGAGAAGTAGAAGATGTTTTACTTCTATGCGAAGAAATTAAAGAGGTGTACATTGAGCAAAAAGCGGAAGGCTTAACTGACTTCGTTCCGCTTCTTACACAATTTGTTGGAATGCTTAATTATAAGCTGGACCCGCAGGAAACAATCGAGTCTTTACTGAATCAAAGCTCGTATCAAGATGTAATGACAGAGCTTTTTAATATCGTGCAATGGATTCGTGACTAGTTCTTAATTAGAAATGCTTTCTTTTTGATCAGTCACGATTTTTTCTCTTTTTTCTAGCTTGCCATCGTTATCAACAAACTCTTCTTCAATGTGATGAAATGAACGTTCGAAAATATCCATGAAGTCTTCCCCGTAAATTTTACGGATTACGGTCATTAGTTCCATAAACTCTGGAAATTTGCCATACAAGTTTCGAAGGGGAAGAGCACCATTAAAAACAGAGTTCTCGGATGGCTTGTAGTTCTCCATTAAAGCTAGTAAAATATCTTCGCCCTTTTGCGTTAGTTGAATGTAAGTGTTGCGTTTATCGGTTTCTTTTTTTGAAAATTCCAACAATCCTCTTTCTTCTAACTTTTTAGAAAAGTTAAACGCTGTTGAAACATGCATTACCCCAAACTTTGCAATCTCTGAAATTGATGCCCCGTTTAAATGATATGAAATCCATAGAATATGGTGCTCATTAATATTTAAGTCATAGGGCTTAATCCACTGCTGCCAATCTTTTTCTACGGTCTTCCACAGTGCTTTGCTTAATTGGGCAATACGTTGGCTAAATAAGAGTGCTTCTTTCAAATCATACACTTGATCACTTGTTTTTTTCATTTTCTCCCCACCTACTTTAGCGCAATTGCTTTTTTTATTTATCTTCTATTATGCCAATAAAATAAAAAATTATAAAGATGTAAATTTACGAAATTTTAAAAAATTAAATAAAGGAGGTAAAAAACCTCCTTTATTTCCCTTCAGTTTTGGTTGTTTGTATGTGCTTTTCTAGGTGTGAAAGTGAATCTTCAATTTCATTTAAGTGTGATTGGATGGACTGCTGGTGTGGACGAATGTCTTTTTGGAATTCGTTGAGCGTTTTTGAAAGGTCTTTTGCGATATTTTTCACTATAGTATTTCCATCTTTAGCAGTCGTTTGAATCTGCGCTTTAAGATGTTTAATCTTTCCAGAGATGTCTTCTTTTGTTTCTTTTACTTGATGACTTTCTTGCGCAATGCGTTGGCGCAATGTTTTACCTGAAGTAGGGGTTAGCAAAAGCGTTGCAGCAGCTGCGGCAATGCTCCCAGCCGCAATGCCTGTAAAAAGGGAGGTAGTACGTTTCATAAAATCACTCCTATATATTATTTCTTTTTATGAACAAAGTTGTTCATAATGACATCATCTAACTTTTTTAAGAGTCAAAGAGTTTATACTGTATTATGTTTCCTAACCGTTAAGAAATAAACCTGCTAAATACAAAAAGGGCCCGCGTGGTACAGGCCCTTTCAAATCATGATACTTTTGCTGAAATACTTGTGCGCTTTAGTACAGAGTTTACGATCGGGTACACCACAACCATAACAATGGTATTTACAACCGTTGCAGGTAATACAACGCCTACAATTAGCGCCATTAAACCACCTGGTAACCCAACGATAAGTGCTGCTGCTGACAAGAAAATAATGCCTGATACAAGTGTACCAACCGCTGTTAGAGCGGCAGCTACAGGTGTCTTCACTGTTGTAACGTTACGAACAAGAAGTAATAAACCAAAAATAATAAAAGCAGTGATTGGTTTATCAATGATGTTTGGCACTTGCCCACCAGGGAATCCTGTTGTTAAGGCAGAAATAGCACCCGTTGTTAATCCAAGCAGTAAAACGTTTTTGATTCCAGGGAATAGTAAAATACCTAAGAACATCATGGTTAACATCATGTCTGGCTTCATACCAAACAAGACAGGTGGCATAATCGCATGCAGTACGGCACCAATTCCAACTAATAAAGATAGTGATACTAATGTTTTTGTGTTCATTTCTCATCTCTCCTCTTCTAAGCTAAGCTCTAAATATACCAATAGTGCGCCTGTGCCTATTGCATATATTTATAGACTAATTATAACATAAATCTGTGAAAACAGAATCAATCAGTTTACGCGTGAACGGATGCAAATTCATCCATAAATGCCGCTAATGCTTGACATGCTTCTAGTGGAACAGCGTTATAAATAGAAGCACGGCAGCCGCCTACAGAACGATGTCCCGCTAAGCCAACAAAGCCTTGTTCTTTTGATTGTGCTAAGAAAGCAGCGGTTAATTCTTCATTTGGTAAAGTAAACGTCACGTTCATTAGTGAGCGGCTATCATTTGTTGCATGCGGTGTGTAAAAGCCATTTGACTTGTCGATGCTAGAATAGATTAACTCTGCTTTTTTCTTATTATTTTCTGCAACTACTGTGACGCCCCCTTGTTCTTTGATCCAGTCTAAAACAAGAGATAGCATATAAATACCAAACGTTGGAGGCGTGTTATATAATGAGTTGCTTTTAATATGCGTATTGTAATCGAGCATAGTTGGTAAGTTTGCTGGGATTCGCTTTAACAAGTCTTTTTTAATAATAACAACGGTTACGCCGGATGGGCCTAAATTCTTTTGAGCACCGGCATAAATCAAGGAGAACTTAGATACGTCGATTGGACGGCACAAAATATCGCTTGACATATCCGCGATTAAATCAATGTTTTCAAATTCTGGATATTCAGCCCACTGTGTGCCAAAGATTGTATTGTTAGATGTGATATGCAGATACGCGGTGTTTGAAGGTAGAGCAGCGCGATCTAATGTTGGAATTGAACGGTAATTTTCTTCTTTAGTAGACGCAACAACCGTTGTTTCACCAACTTTTTTAGCTTCTTTTAATGCTTTTTCCGACCAAGCACCAGTGAGCACAAATGCTCCTACTTGATCTTTTCCTAAAAAGTTCATTGGAATCATTGAAAACTGAAGGCTAGCTCCGCCTTGTAAAAATAAAATTTCATGTGTGTCTGGGATTGAAAGTAGTTCTGTTAATGTTTCTTTTGCATGGTTCAAAACATTTTCGAATTCTTTGCTACGGTGAGATAACTCCATTACGGACATGCCCGTCCCTTTAAAATCCGTTAGCTCTTGTTGAGCAAGTTGTAAGACAGGTAGGGGAAGTGCAGATGGTCCTGCGTTAAAATTGTAAGCACGTTTTACTGAAATCACGTTAATTCCTCCTCAGATTTTCACATTCATCACAGACTGTATCTTGCTTCTTTGTCAGAAAGAATATCACTATACTATCATGAAAATAATTTAATGTGTGAAAACTTTTGAAAAATTTTAAGTAATCAGTATAGAAAATAAAAAACGTAGGAATGCGTGACAAAAGGTGTTAAAATCGATAAATACATAAAATATCTAAACAGGAAGAAGGTTATCATCTTGACGTGGCATATTAAAACATTTGATCAGCTGACAACGCATGAGCTATATGACATCTTACAGGAGCGTACTAGGGTATTTGTTGTTGAACAAGAGTGTGCTTATTTAGAGGTGGATGGAAAGGACCAGGCTTCTTATCATTTATTTAAAGTGGAAAATGCGCAAATCATTGCATACATCCGTTTAATGCCTAAAGGAGTTAGCTATCAAGAAGCTTCATTTGGTCGCGTCCTTGTTCACTCAGATTATCGAAAAACAGGGATGGGAAGAGAGTTAGTTCAAAAAGGATTAGCGTTCTTAAAGGATCAAATGGGAGAAGAGGTTGTAAAAATTCAGGCACAAAGTCACCTGCAGCATTTTTATGAATCATTTGGGTTTTATGCGATTTCAAACGTGTATGATGACGACGGGATTCCGCACGTAGATATGATTAAAGAAGAGATTGAGACATAAGTGTTTCAGTCAATGATCTATCCGAACCATTGAGAGTTAACGACTCTTTTATAGTTCGGATTTTTTGTTGATTGGGAAACCAATTTTAGAGAATTAGTGGAATGGAGCGTAAGACACGTGACTCCTGCGGGAGATAGAGGAAAGGCTGAGACCCCGCAGCGTAGCGAGGAGGCTCAGATTCCTCCCCGCGGAAAGCGAGTGTCTGTAGCGCAATGGAACGAACTGGTTATTATAACCTAACGACTTTAAAAAGGCATCATTCGTCCTTTAGAAAGGAACATTTTGTTTTGTCCCAGACTCTTTTGTCTTATAAACGCTCCGAAATTTCAGCTGCGATGCTCTGTAGCTTTTCAGGTGTGTAGTCGCTTGTATGCTCTTTCCACACTGCACCAAAGCCGTCGCCTTCACCGTAGCGAGGAATAATATGCATATGATAATGAAACACAGATTGACCTGCTTTTTCACCGTTATTATTTAAAATATTGATTCCAACTGGCTCATATGTTTCTTTGATTGCCGTGGCAATTTGCGGTACGACTTCAAATAAATGACGAGCAATTTCAGGCGTAAGCTCATGAATATCTTTTTTATGTACTTTAGGAATAACAAGCGTATGGCCTTTTGTGACTTGGCTAATATCTAAAAATGCTAGTACATGTTCATTTTCAAACACTTTGGCACACGGAATTTCTCCGCGGATAATTTTACAGAAGATGCAGTTTTCATCGAGATTACTCATATTATTCACCCTTCTTTCATAAAAATAAAATAGCTTGTACGACTTAATTTTAGCATAAATAGAAGAGGAAAAAGAAGAGAACAGTAAAAAGCGAGATGCAATCGAATGATGCACCTCGCTATGAAGAAGGAAACAAAGCTTCTATTTCACTATATTGCGTTTAAGGAACACCTCATTTACGTAATAATGTGCCTAATTCATGTAAATTGTCTTCGACAAACACCTCATTCGACATTTTAATGACAAGCATTAACGTAGAATAAAACGTTTCTTCTCTTTGACAAACACCTCATTTAAGCAATTTGTAGAATGGATAAATAAATTGAACGAAGTCGTTCGTGGTCTTTGACAAACACCTCATTTACACAGTGATAAATGAACAATATTGTCTACCTTTTATAAATCAATTCCAATTACGCTCATGACTAACATCCCCTTATTATAACGCTTAACATAGAGCTTCATGATTAATGTCTGGTGTAGACACCTCATTTCAGATGTAGAAAGCTAATGTTGAACATCAACTGCTTTCCTTCTTCCCTAATTAGAATGTCCACGTATTTAAAAACTTAAACTGGAAATATAATCCTTATTTTTGATGGTTAAAAAAATGTATCCTTGAAGAAGATTTGGTACAATAGATAAAAATGAGCGGTTTGTCATCATTGCTATGTTGTATGGAACGCTTTCATTTACCGCGTATGTCACGTTATTTTGTTTACTAAATTCACGTATTTAAAGGAGAATTCAATGAGTTTATTACAAATTCAACATTTAACTGGAGGATATACAAAAACGCCTGTATTAAAGGACGTATCTTTCGAGGTTAATGCAGGAGAACTAGTTGGGCTTATTGGCCTTAACGGAGCAGGTAAAAGTACAACCATTAAACATATTATTGGGTTAATGGAGCCAAAGAAAGGATCCATTGCTATTCATAATAAAACGTTTCAACAGGATTCAACCGGCTATCGTACGCAATTTACATTTATTCCTGAAACGCCAATCTTATACGATGAGCTAACGTTAAAAGAACATTTAGATATGACGGCAATGGCCTATGGGTTAGATTCCAAAACGTATGAAGCTCGCTTAAAGCCGCTGTTAAAAGAATTTCGTATGGATAAAAAGCTGAAGTGGTTTCCAGCTCATTTTTCAAAAGGGATGAAGCAAAAGGTAATGATTATGTGTGCCTTTTTAGTTCAGCCTTCACTTTATATTATTGATGAACCATTTTTAGGGCTAGATCCACTTGGTATTCAGTCATTATTAGATTTAATGACTGATATGAAAAAGCAGGGAGCCGGCATTTTAATGTCTACGCATATTTTAGCCACAGCAGAGCGCTATTGTGACAAATTTGTTATTTTACATAACGGTCAAGTAAGAGCACAAGGAACGCTAGCGGATTTAAGAGCCCAGTTTAATAAGCCAAACGCAACGCTAGATGAAATCTATATTGAACTGACGAAGGAAGAGGACTATGAGTAGTATTGAAGGGCTGTGGCAGCAGCGATTTCAGCAGCATCTAAAAGATACGCGCCGCTATATGAAGTATATTTTTAACGATCATTTAAAGCTTGTGCTCGTGTTTGCCATTGGGGCAGCTGCTTATTATTATCAGCAGTGGTTAGATACGTTAACACCAGCTTTTCCATCAGCGTTTTTAATTGCAGTAATCATGAGTCTGATACTCACGAGCGGTTCTATTCGTACGTTTTTAAAAAGGCCAGATTTAGTCTTTATGCTTGCGCTTGAATCAAAGCTACAGTTGTATTTTAAAAAGTCATTTTTTTATACGTTTTCCACATATATTTATGTGCTACTTATACTAACAGCCGCTGTTGCTCCGCTGCACGTAAAAGTAACGGACCAGACGTACTCAACGATTTTTACGCATTTAATTCTCTTGCTGATTTTAAAAGCAATCAATTTAAAAATGACGTGGTGGAGCGTTTATTTTGAAGAAAAGTACGCAAGGTGGATCGATTACCTTGTACGTTTCCTGTTAAATGGAGTGTTTGTTTATTTTCTATTTGTGGGATCTTATGCGTTTTTCCCCGCTGTTACAGGAGCTATTATTATCGGCTTAGCCCTATATTACCGTTCCCTTGTAAAAGCAAAGCCGTTGAAGTGGGAAACATTGATCGAGCTTGAAGAGCGGAGAGTGGCAATGTTTTATCGCTTGGCTAACTTATTTACGGATGTTCCGCAACTAAAGGAGCAGGTAAAGCGTAGGGCATACTTGGACACTATTCTAAAGAGTATCCCGTTTCAACAGCAGGCAACTCATCGCTATTTATATACGCGTACGTTTTTGCGCGCAGGAGATTATTTAGGTCTGCTAGTACGCTTGACGGTCATTAGCGGGTTAATTTTGATAGCGACTCCTTTTGCTTATGGAAATATTGTTATTGTACTGTTAACGCTTTATATAACAGGATTTCAAATCATGCCGCTATGGAAACATCATAAACAAGTTTTGTGGTTATCTCTGTATCCTCTTCAAGAGCAAACAAGAAGAGCAGCGTTTTTAAGCATTATTCGAAATGTCTTATTTTTGCAAGCAGCTTGTTTAAGTATTGTGGTAGCAGCTTCTAACTTGCTTGTTGGTTTGTTTGCTTTTGTTGCAGGTGGGCTATTTGTTCAATTTTTTGTTACTGCTTATATTAAGAAAAAAGCCATTGCATAAAAAAATCTGCCTCCTAGGGCAGACTTTTTTCGTTTGAGGATAATAACCGCAGACGATATACATTCATTGCAACCTGAGTGACATGATCAAGCAGGTGATAATTTGCAAAAGCACCAACAAAAGCGCCAAATCCAGGCATGAGCTGAAGCATTTTAATTACATCAATATAGTCACGATACTCTTGCTGAAAGCTTTTCCAATCGAGATTATGATGAGACGATTGATTCCATTCCTGTATAAGAGCAAAGACTTCCGTTCGCTTTTCTTCGCTACAAAACGCAAGGTGAAAAATATATAAAATGAATAGCCGTTCGTCTTGCTTGCGGACGTCAAAACCGTAAATAGTAGCAATATCAAACAAACATTTCATCTTAATTGACAAAAAAAGAGGAAAGTCAGCTGCGCCTAACAACAGTCCGCCAACGCCTGTTCCTGCCCCCTCAACGGCAGCAGTTTTACGATATTTAGAAATCGTTGCCTTAATTTCAGCTTCACGCTCTTCAAAGCTTAAATGGCGATTATAGTCCTTCTTTGTGGTAATGGTAGAGCCAATAATTGTGGTCTCTACCATTTTTTTTATGCTTTCCGTAATTATTTTATGAATGCTTTCTGGTACTTTTTTATTCAATTTGTTTTGCAGCTGCTTGGCATTTCGCTGAAAGGCAGATGGACGCTTTAACAGCGTAATCTTCCAGTGTTCTGCATCAGCCAACGCTCTTTGTTCATACTCAGTCATTCAGACACCCCTTTTTGAAAACCGCTTTTCTTATATACGAAGCAAGAGACAAAAAGTTTCTACCTATGCAAAGAAGCCTCCACACTCAATAGATGGAGGCGAACTAGTTAAGATGTAATGGATTCTGCTTTTTGTTCTTTAGATAAGTATTCAATTGCTGCTGTACCGAGTGTTTTTGAAGCGATTAACATCGCTTTTTCATTAAAATCAAACTTTGGATGATGATGTGGATAAGGAGTATCGACGCCTTCAGGCTGCGCTCCTGTGAAAAAGAATGTTCCTTTTATGTGCTGCAGATAATAAGCAAAATCTTCTCCACCCATTTGCGGTTCGGTTTCTTCCACTTTTTCCACTTCTGGAATTGTTTCTGCTACTTTTGCTAAGAACGCATTTTCTTCGCTATGATTGACAACGGCGGGGTAGCCGCGTTTAAACGAATAGTCATAGGAAGCATCAGCAGCTAAGCAGGTTCCCTGAATGATACGCTCAATTTCTCTTTCCATATCATTGCGTACATCTTCGCTAAACGTGCGAACTGTACCAACAAGCTTTGCTGAATCAGCAATTACGTTAAAGGCATTTTCCGCTACGAAAGAACCAACAGTAATGACGGCTGATTCAACTGGATTGACGCGTCTGCTGATAATTTGCTGCAAGTTAACCACGAGCTGAGAAGCAATGACAATTGCATCTTTGGTTTTGTGAGGTTGAGCACCGTGACCTCCAGCGCCTTTAATGGTAATTTCAAATCGATCCGCTGCCGCCATGAACGGACCGTTTCTGTGCTGAATGACACCTGTAGGGGTAACAGCCCATAAATGTGTGCCGAAAATCGCATCTACGCCATCTAAGCATCCATCTTCAATCATTGGTTTCGCTCCACCAGGCGCATATTCTTCAGCATGCTGATGAATGAACACAATCGTTCCTTCTAAGTGATCTTTTAACTGTTGAATGGATTTAGCGAGAACCAAAAGGGTAGCCGTGTGTCCATCGTGTCCACAAGCGTGCATTACGCCAGGAACAGTTGATTTATAGGGTACGTCTTTTTCATCTTGGATGGCTAAAGCATCAAAGTCGGCACGTAAAGCAACTGTTGGACCAGGCTTTTCTCCTTTAATCGTTGCGACGATGCCATTTCCACCAACGTTTGCTCGGTAAGGCACGCCAATTTTGTCATAAAAGCTACGGATATAAGTAGCGGTTTGGAATTCTTTGAAAGAAGGTTCAGGGTATTGGTGAAGATAACGTCTAATTTGGACCATTTCATCA
Source organism: Bacillus sp. VT 712 (assembly GCF_001614195.1). Lineage (NCBI taxonomy): Bacteria > Bacillati > Bacillota > Bacilli > Caryophanales > Bacillaceae > Bacillus > Bacillus sp. VT 712. The sequence goes on from NZ_LWBK01000011.1 coordinate 103,829, forward strand.
TAGCTTTTTTCTAGTAAAGAGTGTAGTTCTGAAATCATTAAGTCAGATCCTTTCATTGATAATAGCTGTTTGTAGAGTTTTTGTTAAATAAATAAATAGTTTAGAATTATTTGACATTTTATATTATATCAATATTTGATGAAAATGAAAACAAATGAAGCGTTCCCAATAAAAATTGATTGCACATTTGCTTTTGTTCGATGAATAATAGAAGGAGATAAATTTATACATGAGGAAGTGGCGTATGAAATATCGATTTATTCTTTTATTATTACTTGCACTGATGGGGATGTTTATAGGTGTCGTTATGACAATTAATGGACCGGTGCACGGCATAGATGCGTTCTTTCTAACCATTGCTACAAACATACATAATCATGAGCTGGTGATTCGAATTTTAGAAGTTACTTCATTTTTTGCTTCAAAGCCAATGATTATTATTCTATCCCTTTTACTTGTTGGAGTATTAGGTTTCAACAAGCGTGACACTGTAGGTGCTGTGACTGTACTGGCTTTTGTTTTAAGCGGTTATTTACTGAACAACGCCGTAAAAGCATGGATTGAACGACTACGTCCGACATTGGGAGTAGAGGGATACAGCTTTCCAAGTGGTCATGCCATGCTGGGTTTGATGCTTTATGGGTTTTTATTGTTTTTTATTATTTTTTATGTGAAGAATGAGACGGTTAGAAAGGCTTCAATTATCGTTTTTAGTTTACTGATTTTATTCATTGGTGTCAGTCGTTTCCTATTAGCTGAGCACTATATGACAGATGTTTTGGGTGGCTACTTACTAGGTGGTTTTTGGCTGACAGTGGGTTTGCTGTTTTATACGTTAGTAAAAGCTTATTTAACACCAACTGCTCCAATGGATTCAAAGCAATATATGGGATGAAAAAATCCTGGTCTAGATTATTAGACCAGGATTTTTATCGTATCCAAATTTAACTGTATTACTCATGCTTTATAAAAAATGTAAAATTTAAATAAGAAACATTGCTACGACGGTCGTGACAACTAATCCAATTGCCACGGGCTTTAAGTTTCTGCGCGCTAGCTCAAACGGACTCACACCACAGATAGCCGCAGCGGGGATCAATGCCCAGGGAATTAGAGTACCGCCGCCCATAAAAGACATATAATCATTTCGCTGATACAATAATGATTTCTCTAGGTTTTCCTGTTCCTCTTTTATATTCTTCTTTGGTATCAATAACGATTTGCGTAAAAATGCTATTCATTAACTGCTTTCGTTCATGATCAGTAGAGTATTCCCATACAGTATCGATGTTAGAGATAATATATTTTGTTTCTTCATTGGCAGTTTTGCTACTTCGATTTATACTTTTCAATTCTTTATTGATCTCTTTTTCTCGTTCTCTAAGTTGGTTAGATTTTTTTATCAACTCGTCAATGTCGATAATATCATTTTCGTACATCTTCTTTTGTTTATCTAAAAGTTTTTCAAGATTTTTCAATTCATTAGTCAATTCATTGATTTTTTCATCTGAGTAATTAGATGAATCAGTCGAATTATATATATTTCCAACCAGTTTATCAAACATGCTAAAAATTGTTTTTGTTAAGTTATCTTCTAAAATAATATGACTAGTACAATTCTTGCCGGCTTTTTTTCCAGAGCATCTGTATGTCTTTTTACCAGCTGATTTATGACCCGAAAGAGAATGACCGCATCGTGCGCATTTTAGTAGGGTTGAGAAATAATAATTACTAGTGTGCTTTTTTCCTCCACCATTTCTTCTTTTGTCCAGTAGATCTTGTAAAGCCCAAAATTCTTCTTTAGAAATAATCGGTTCATGACTGCCTTCATATAGAGTTTGCTCTCTGGGTGGTTTTTTATAGTCTTTGGAGTTTTGATTAAAGGTTAAGTATCCGGCGTAAACGGGATTGTTGGCAATATCTCTTACTGAGTCTACATGCCATTCTCCACCTTTACGAGTTGAAAAGCCTTTGTTTGTTAAATGTTTAGCCAACGTATAAAAGCCAAAGGTTGTTGTTTGTTTGAAAATTTCTTGTACAACTGCTTTTTCTTTATCATTAACGACTAATTTCTTTTCAACGATTTTATATCCGTAAGGAGCCATGCCGCCTTTCCACATACCAAGCTTTGTTTTTTTCTCCATACCTAAACGTACACGTTCACCTAAATTTTCACGTTCCCATTGAGCGATAGCTGCTACTAGTGTTATAAATAAACGTCCCATAGCATTTGTTGTGTCATATACTTCAGTAGCACTTTTGAACATACAGTTATTATCATCGAGTATCTTTAAGATTTTATATAAGTCCATAACAGAGCGTGTCAGCCGATCTAAGCGATAAACTAATAAAACATCAATATTTCCTTGCTTCAATGTGTCCATCATTTTTTCAAAAGCAGGTCGTTGCAAATCTTTAGCTGAATAACCTTCATCAATGTACTTATCTACTAACTCCCAACCTTGAGATATGCAATATGCTTCTAGCTTTTCAATTTGAGCAGCAATTGAAAAACCGTGTTTGGCTTGTTCATCAGTTGATACCCTTACATAGACAATACATTTCATGGAGCATCCTCCTAGAATTTAATATCAAGGGGTGGCATGTACCAAACTAATTTCCCTTTAATATGAATAGGCGTATGTTCTTGCGTTTTGGCATCATAGTATTGGGTTTTGTGTTTTGGATTGAAACTTTCCGGCTCAAGAGTAATACCGTTTTGGAACTTAAAAAATCTTTTTAGTGTTGCATCATAGCCATTTACTGCCACAGCTGCCACATCACCATTACGGACTTCTTGAGTAGGATCAATTAAAGCTAAGACATTAGGAGGAATGAGTTTATTCATACTATCACCATTAACTGTTACTAAAAAAGCATTAGGATATCTTTCTGCTACTTCTACTGGAACATTAACCCATTCTTGAATTGGAGCCATATCTAAAGGCAAACCAGCCGCAATAGATCCTAATAAAGGCATTCTTACTGAATGACCTTCAATATTTTTAGGTGCGTGTGGTTTCTTTGATAAAACATCCATTTTATCTTCGATAATATCACTTTTTAAAATTCCAAAATGATCTGCGATTTTTTGAATAGCACCCATTCTAGGATCTTTAACTTCATTTTCCCAAGTTGATACAGCTTTATCAGAAACACCAGCTATTTCTGCTAATTCTTTTTGGGATAAGTTATGTAGTTCTCTTAATTTCTTAATATTTTTCCCTATGCTCATTTTTATTACCTCCGACCTAATTTATATACAATATATTATACCAAAAGTAGAAAACATTCAATCAAAAGTAGAAAAAATTCTACTTTTATAGAAAAAACAGAGAACTTATTGTAGAATTTAATGTTTTTTAATTAGTTGACATTCTACTTTAGGTAGATTATTATGTGGTTGTGAAGGAAAATAAGTGAGGTGATAAAGTTGAAATTCACTTTAAAACAAGCAAGATTGCTTAAAGGTCTCACTCAAAAAGAAGTCGCAAAAAAGCTAGGTGTCCATGTGCAAACTTACAGTAACATGGAAAAGAACCCTGATGATGTAACAATAGGAGAAGCAAAATTAATTAGCGAAATATTGGGGTTCAGTTATGATTTTATTTTTTTTAGTGGTGATTCTACTTTAAGTAGACTGACTAACGGTGATTCTACTTTTTAAAGTAATCGCCGTTAGCATCTAATTTTATGATTTGTCCTGTCACTCCTTCCACATATGCTTTATCGAGGTGATAACTTATGGATCTTAGTGCATTTCAAATGACAGAAGAAAAAATTAGAAAAATAAGACCCATTGTTGAGAGAGCTCTTTCAAGAAAGTATGGGAAAGAAATTAAAATTTTTGAAATGACTGTTGGAGGGATAACCGTAAAAATTCAACAGGAGGGGAGTTAATGATTAATCACAAGCAAAAAAAATCCTCAAAAGTTGAGAAGACAACAAGTGAGGAAACAGAAAAGTGGAATAACCTTTTGAAGCAAAATTTAATTAATCTCGGTATCGCATCATTTGCTTTAATCGTGTCAATATTTACGGTGCTTATTATTTTGATAAGTAATTAATTAGTAAAGAAACTAAACTGGTTAGTAATGCAAAAACTGAAATTATTCTTGTTACTAAAAGATTTCCTTTTTCCCAAAGAGCTTTTTTACCGTCGGTAGTAATGATGTAAAAATCACTATGAGTTGGGAGTGGAAAACCATTAATTTCAACCCAATGATCATTGAGAGGGCTTATAAAATTATAATCAGCCATGTATTGTAGGTGCTTGTATGTAGGTTTAATTTTTACTTTTCCAAATATAGATGCTATCTGAAGTCTCAAATAAATAGATAGATTCATACTATTCACCTCCTTCATAGGAAGATTATACTAAAAAATTCACAAGGAGTAACAACATGAAAGCACAAGTATCAAAACGTATAGAAAAATTGTAGCTGATATGAAGCGTAAAGGGTTCAATGTGGATATTGTATTTCGTTATATCAAAAGTGATAAGAAGTTAACCGAAGGGAGGTGATGAAGTTGACAATTAGCAAAGAAATTCTGTCCTACGTGGCTGATGGTGACACTCACATTAAATTGGATAGCATTGAGTACAGTACGGATCTAAGAGAGATTATCACAGTTGGTTATATGCTTGAGCACCCACATGATTGAAGGGAGGTGAAGCGATGCAACAGGTAGAGAATCCAATAGTCACTGATGTTGAAAAAGATCCACAGATATATGGAATTGATGCAGCTGGTAATGAAGTATTTGTAGGAGAAGAGATTTTTCAGGCGGATGAGGAATTTATTCTGGCTGAAGTTGTAACGAAGGAAGTTGAAGAGTTTTTTAAGGCTCTAGGTATAGAAAAGGTTGTAGCAAAATAAAAATGCCTTACTCAATAAAGTAAGGCACAAAGCAGGCAATGCTGCTCCGAAACTTAGACAATTTCAGAGTACAGCAATTGTTCTTAAAAAGCAAATGGAGGTAGCACATGAATATTTCTTTTCTAGAAATGCGCATTGAAAACTTTAAGAACCACCATGTACTCACAGTTAACTTTAATGATATGACCAAAATTGAAGGCAAAAACGGTGCAGGTAAGTCCAGTATAGGGGATGCAGTGACGTATGTTTTATACGGAACGGATGCATTAGGGACTAAGCTAGATCCGCGACCAGTTGGTTGTGACGATAAGGTTGAAACGAAAGTAGAATTGCTCTTGAAAGTAGATGAGCAACAAATTCTCCTTGGCCGTATTCAAAAGAAAACAGCAAAGTATTATGTGAATGAAGTGCCCGAAAAAGCAACACGGTTTAATGAAATTGTTGAAGGGTTATTTGATAAAACATTATTTCTATCGTTATTTAATCCAACCTATTTTTTTACACAACACTGGCAAGATCAACGGAAACAACTACTCAGCTATGTAAGTGAGCCTTTAAATAAAGAAGTACTTGCAGGGTTACCCAGTGTATCTCAAAGTCAACTGGAGCCTCAATTAAAGAAACATTCTTTAGATGACCTTGAAAAGTTACATCGAGATCGCTTTAAAAATCAAGATAAGGCATTAGAGCGAGCGAGTGAACGTGTGGTTACGCTTAAAGAGCAAGTGAGTAATAACGATTACAATATAAATGAGCATGAATTGAAAGAAAAAATCGACGTTTTGAGTAAAGAGTTATTGGAATACGAAAATCGTAATATAAATGTTCACCAACAAAGCAGAGAGAGAAGTCGTTTAGAGCTTCGAAGCGAATCATTAAAAGGTGAAATTCAACGTCAAAAAGACATTTTAACAGCAATAAAAACAGAAACACTGGACGAGCATTGTGCTACGTGTGGACAAGCATTGGATGAAAAATCAATAGCTAAGGTGAAGCAGCAACGCCAGGCGCGTTATAACACTGAAGCTGACAAAGGCATTAAGTTGGTGCAGGAGCTTAAAGATGTAAATGAAAAGCTAAATGAACTGCCAGAGCCAGTTGAAGAAAATCCTGCAGAAGCTTCACGCCTTGTGAAGATATATGGTGAGCTGAATAATTTACGTGATCAACTAGGTGATATAAATCGAACAAAAGAGCTGCTTGAGAGTATTGCGACTGCTGAAGAAAATCAGCATAGCATCCGTAAAGAGCGTAACGAATCGCTTGTGCTTATTGATGCAATTAAATCGTTCCGTACAAAACGATCTGAACTAATGGTTCACAAGATAGATAGTTTATTTACAACCATTTCTGTTCGACTGTATGAGCAATTAAAAAACGGAGAAGAGCGTGCAACTTTTGAAATTGAAAGGGATGGAAAGCCATATAGCAAGCTTTCTACGGCTGAAAAGATAAAAGCTGGATTAGAGCTAATTGAGGTTCTGTCTAAGCAGTCAGAGGTTGTGACACCGACATTTGTCGATAACGCTGAAAGTATTTTGAATTTCACCAAACCATCTGGACAAATCATTGTTGCTAGAGTGGTAGATAAAGAGCTTGAGATTATAGGTGTTTCACTAAAGGAGGAAGCAATTAATGAGTAAAAATCAAGTAACAAACGTTAATACACAAGCAGTAGTAGGGAATTTCACTCAATCGGAGCTAGATACAATTAAGCAAACCATTGCAAAAGGAACTACAAATGAGCAATTCTCATTATTTGTTCAGACGTGCGTTAACTCTGGATTAAACCCTTTCTTGAACCATGTACACTGCATCGTTTATGACGGAAAAGCCGGACCAACAATGAGCATTCAAATTGCGGTTGAGGGTATCTTATTTCTTGCTCGCAAAACGGAAGGTTATAAAGGAATCGATGCCCAAATCGTTCATGAAAACGATGAGTTTAAATTTAACGCTGCTAAAAAAGAAGTTGTACATGAAATTGGATTTCCACGAGGGAAAATCATTGGGGGATATGCAATCGCAAAGCGAGAAGGATTCGACGATGTGGTTGTAGTGATGGAATCAACAGAAGTAGAACATATGAAAAAAGGTCGAAATTCAACGATGTGGAATCAGTGGTTCTCAGATATGTTCAAAAAACACATTATGAAGCGTGCAGCTAAAATTCAATATGGTATTGAAATTGCAGAAGACGAGCCGGTGACAAGTGCTGCAACAGAATCAGTAAGCTCTTATCAATCTGGTCGAGTTGATATTACTCCATCAACTGCTCAAATTACAGTTGGCGAAACAGAAGTAATTGATCCAGATGAAGAATTAAAAACAAAATGGACTGAAGTGTACGGCAAAACAGAGAAGTTAGGTTGGAATCGTAATCAAACAAGCGATTATATCAAAACGAAAATGAAAAAGAATCCAAAAGAATTAACGCTTCAAGAGGTTGTTGGATTGCTGAAATTATTGGATTTTGAATTGAAACAACAGCCTGCTCAAAAAGAAAATTTTGATGATTTAACACATGAATTTGAGGAATTTAAGCAAGAAACGCTTCTGTAAGTAAATGGAGCACACAATTACAATTCCTCACTGTTATAAATGGATGGCTAAAGGTAATAAAAAGCTGTATCTCCAATATGTTAAAGGCTATGTTGCTAGAAGTCATCCAGAGTTACAGCCCGTTCGAATTGAAGGTCATAAAGTAATTTGTAAAGTGAAATGAGGTGAGACGATGCCTGAACCTTTTTATTTTCCTATCCACTCAGGTCTATTATCACCAGAGCATAGAGAACAAATCGGTGCTGCAATATGGGAGTTTATCTGGTTTATCTCAAAGACAACCAAAGAGTTTCAGGAAGGTGATGAAAGGCTGGGTATCGTTCTTGGAGGGAAGCCGATAAAGCATGCGGAAATTGCAATAGATTTAGGTGTGAGTGAAAGCACTGTGAAGAATCATGTGAATCGATTGAAGAAATACAAATACATTGAAACGAAACGTGCACCTTACGGAGAAATTTATTATGTGAAAAACTCGAAAAAGTTCAAGCCAAAGAGACAGGCAAGAAATGGTCTATCTCTTAATGAGAGAAAGGTAAAAAACGACCTATCTGAAACAAGAGATAGACAAAATTTTACCGAGAGACAGACAAAAAATGGTCTATGTAATAAAGATATAAAAGATATAAAAAAAGAAGAAGAGGAAGTGCTCATGATAAACAGTAGTGATTTTCAAAAAATCGCAGATAAATTTATTCAACGAAGAGCAAAAGGACTCGTCTTATCGAAGATGGATGAAGCAGCTATTTATAGATTGTTAGAAGATCATATTCCTGTAGACAAGGTTTTATTCTTAATCGATAAAATTTTTGACGAATATAAGCCGAAACATCGATTAGATTATATCGCCAAGTTCGAATATGTCGAAAAAGGTGTACTAGATCGCTATCACAAAGAAAAAAAGAAAGCGAGCAATTTAGATGCGTTGGATGAGATTGCTAAGAAATACGAAATGGAGTGAGTTGAATGACCAGTAAGGAAACTATAAACATCTTACGTTATATAGCAGAAGCTTATCCTCATTTTGATATTACAGAACAGCGTGTTGCGGTATGGATTGAACAGCTTAAAGCAGTAGATTACGAGAAAGCATTTGCCAAGCTTAAGAAACATGTGTCGCAGTGCAAGTTTCCTCCTACAATTTCTGAGATTTATGTACAGGAAGAAAAATCACGTGTAAACCGTGCACACCTTGAAAAAATGCGTAAATTGAGAGGTGAGGACTTCTATGAGCGTTACTATGCAGACTTTGGAAACGAGGTACAGTATTGAAGCTGAATGCACGCTCCTAGGGAGTATCTTACTACAACCAAGTATTCTGCAAGAAATTAACGTGAAGCCGGAGCACTTTTATGATCCAAGGAATAGCGAAATCTATTCCTGGATGCTTCAGCTGGCGGAAATGAAGAAGCCTATTGACTTTGTAGCACTAGTAAACATAGCTGGTAATGAAAAAATGGAGAATGTCGGTGGAGTTACATACTTGATGCAACTAACAAACGCGGTGCCGACAACAGCCAATTTCGACTATTACGCAGAAGTCATTTTAAATCTGTGGAAGCAACGAGCTGTTCAAAATGTCTTGCAACCATTTGAATCAGGATCTACACAAGATGTTGATATTCAAAGCATTATTCAGCAGCTAAACAAGATTGATACCACAGGAACGAAAGAGCGCTTTGATTTATCTTCAAAGTTATCAGACTTGTACGAGTTACCCGATACCCCAGTTCCAGCAGGATTAAGTGGTATCCCTTCGGGTTTTAAAGATTTAGATGAAATGACAGACGGGTGGCAAGATGAGGATTCTATCATTATCGGCGCTCGCCCTAGTATGGGTAAGACAGCTTTCATGTTAAATATTGCAGGAAACGCTGGTTTGAAAGGAACTATACCATGTGTTTTTTCACTGGAAATGAGCGCAGATAGCTTAATTAAACGTATGTTATCAGCCATTGGTGGAATTGACGGTAACAAAATTCGGAATCCATTCAACTATTTTGATGATAAAGACCGCGTTAACTGGGTGAAAGCAATCGGCATCTTGGAGCGCATGCAGATGCAAATCTTTGATAAGCCTGGGCAAACGGTCAATGAAATGCGCGCGCAGGTCAGGCAAGTGCAAAAAGATTATCCAGGTAAAAGCCTGTTAGTTATGATTGACTATTTAACGCTCATACGACCACAACATGATCATAACGGAAATGCTCATTTGCAAGTATCAGAGATTTCAGCAGCGCTTAAAGCTATGGCAAAGGAATTTAAAGTGCCGGTCATTACATTGGCTCAGCTGTCTCGTGGGGTAGAGAGCCGAGCAAATAAGCGTCCAATGATGTCCGACTTACGAGAATCAGGCAGCATTGAACAAGATGCAGATGTAATTGGCTTTCTTTACCGCGATGAGTACTACGACAAGGATAGTGATAAACGAAACATCTTGGAAATTGATATTGCTAAGCAGCGTAATGGTCCAACTGGTGTAGTAGAGCTATTGTACTTGAAAGAGCAAAACAAAATATTAGATTTATCACGAAAAAATACAGGGAAATGAAGGTGATGTCATGGCAGTTTTAAATCTAGCTGTTCAAAAGAGACGAGACTTTTTGATTAATGAGCTCGTGAAGTTTGGCTACTTTAAAACGACTGAAGGGAAGCAGTTGTATGAGTTAACTCTTTCAGAGTTAGAGCACATTCACATTACGGTTAAATGTAAGTTTGGTAAACAGATGCAGGAGGACGAGTGAATGGCGATTGATTCAAAAGAAATTGATAGAGTCGTAGATGACTTTGAAACAAAAGCTTCTGAGATTCATGAAATTATAGACAAGCTTCCTGCAGAACAGCAGGCATTTTATAAAGGTAAGGTTCAAGGCTTGGAATACGCAGCAAAAGTCGTTAGGACGGTGATGGTTTAATGAGGTTTGTGGGGATTGATCCATCAACTAAAACAGGTTTTGTTGCGTTAGACGAATATGGTCAGGTTTTAAAAGCGAAGGAGCTAACAGGTGTAGGTTCTCAAGATCCCAAAAGAATGGTCACACTGCTTCACGAAATTAATCTACACTTACAGTCCGGTGACAACATTTGCGTTGAAGGTTTTCCATTTGATACACAAAAAGCGATGTTTGCTGGGGGGCTACATCACGGGATACGAAACGAGTTGTATAAGCGAAAGTTAAAGTATCACGAAATAGCGCCAAATGCTTTAAAGAAGTTTGTGAACGTTACCGGATGGATAGGAGAAGAAGGGAGTAAAAAACGGCTCACTGGTAAGGAAAAGAAAAAAGCAGTCATGACAGCCGTTGAGCAACATTTCAGCTTTAAGCATGCAAGTGATAACGTAGTTGATGCCTATATTTTAGCGAGGATTGCGTGGCACCTACATCATCAAGAATTGTCATTAACTCGTTATCAACGAGAAGTACTAGCTAAGGTGACATCATGAACAGAAGGCAGCTTAAAAAGATTGTCTACTCACTGACAGAGCCGCAGTTAAATAAGTTGATACGTGATCACGAAAGTCGTGGATGGGTGCAAGCGAGTGATATTAAAGAGCACGGTTATGGGGTTGGCGTTCTAATGACATTTGGAGAAAAGGGAGAGATGAAGGATGCAAGTAACTGTTAAAGCAAATTTCAACAAGCAGACTAAGGATAGCAAGAAAGAGCTCGTCCAGTTTTATGTGAAAGGGGAAGACGAGAAGAAACAGGAGCTTAACCAGCTTACTCGTGAGGTAGTTGAACTAGAAATTGAAGGTGTAGATCAAAAGCTTACTTGTGAGTTTAGCAAAACAACGAAAGATAATAAGAAAACAACGCTTGAGTTCATTGTCAAAGGTGATACGTCAGCCGAGCAGTCGTTTAATTTCTACAAACGAGCAGGATCAGACGTTACGTTGAATATTGTTGAATCGCAGATGAGTATTGATGAGTTTTATGAAGAGCATGAAGGTGTGGAGTATCAAGTGGATCAGGGTGGCAATGTGAATGTAAGTCCTGGTCAGATGTCATTGGATGATGTTAAAGATGAAGCCAAAGAAGCGTTAGAAGAAATTTCTCATTAAAAATAAATTAATGAAAGCACATATATAATATTAATTTTCTTTTCCAGGTACGCGCGCTGCATTTATAGTTACTTTACGCGCGCCTCCTGGCCTCATTAAATTAATATATCCTTTATTGTTTTTAAAGAAAAATCTTTAAACTCTTACGATTTAATTTTTGAAGTGATAATAACAGCAATAGACTTCTTAAAAAAATGAACACTTCCAAAAATGAAAATAGCAAATTTCAAACTGATGTAAATGTTCACGGTTATTAATAGTTCCAATTATATCTCTCCTAGAATGAGGCGGAGTGGGATATATTATAATAAATGTATGCTTCTTTAGTTAAATAGATGATAGCATTTAGTAATTTTATAGGAGGGAGTTATATTGACACAAATGTCGTTTGTACTTCCCGAAATTGACCGTAAAGAGACCCAACAAGCTGTAGAGAACGAGCTGGAAAAGTATCGCCTGTTTAAGTACTTAGAGTTTGAAGAAAGAGAAGCTTCCATTACAGCCAGCTCTGAAGAACGATTTCATGGCCCAACTAATCAAACAAGCGACCAGACAGGCTCCATTGCTATTTACAACGCAGATCAGCGAAAAATGAGACATGCATTCATCAATCGTGTGGAAAGAGCAGTGGCTCGGTTGCCAAAACTGGAGCGCTTTCTGATTGAAGAACGGTACATGTCCATTGAATCTGAATACATCACTGATTACAACGTATACTGTCATAAATTCCAACCACCTATAAGCGCAGTTACGTACGATAAAATTAGATGGAAAGCCTTCTATCGAGTGGCATTAAACCTAAATGTCGCTGTATTCAAGCAAGGTGTTTAAAAATAATTTAAAAAGATTAATAAAATATTTTAAAAACACTTTAAGATATTAGGTTTTATCCATGATAAATTTGTATTATCAAGAAAATATTCATAGAGGGCGTTCCTGTTTTGCAGGAGCGTCTTTTTTACATCTGAATGTATTTATATTAAAAGTAAATAAAAACGTCATATGAAAGAATCTGACGTGTCAAAATCAAATGTAAGAAGGTGATTGAAATGAAAATTCGAAGCTAACTTAAAATGAATAATTCAATCAATTAGAAAAAGTGAATAACAACAAAAAGCAAAGTATAAAAAACTGGAAGAGAATTAGCGTTAATTAGGATATTATACCATTTAATTGTGAAAAAAATCCCTTTATAACTACATTTTATGATATTATTAGACAGAATCGTGAAAGTGAAAGGATGTCTAATATTTGAAAACTGTAAAGTTTATTATTTTTTTAGTAGGAATAGCTTTGGTAAACTATGTTGGAGGGATACCAACAGACGCACGAAATTTATTTATTTCGCATACTATATTTTTAGCTCCTTTACTTGTCGATTTTTATGGGTTACTTAAAGTTCAAAGCTTACTGAAATGGTTTATAATATTAATTTGGTTAGCAGGTATCTTAACCATTGTATCGAATATATTAGGTGTAGCAGGAGTGTTAACTCTTGTTGAAAAGAAAGTTGTGTTTAACTCTCAATATTACATGCCATTTGACTTAAGTGTGCATGTTCACAGTTATTTGCTGATTGTGAGTTGTGTTTATACCTTTATTTTTATGGGTACAATTACTTTTGACAATATCTTTGCTTTGAACAAAAAAATAATGAAGAAACAAAAAAAGAAAACTGGAAGAGAGGAGATGGTAACAAATGTTCATCCTAGATAACGTTATGATCATCTTAATATTAGTAGCATTTTTATTTATTTTATTTACTTTTTTGACTATCTTAACGTTCAGTAGAGGATTCTTAACTGCTATTTATCTCACTTTTATATTCTTTGATATGTTCTTCAGAATGCCTTTCAAAGCAATACAATCTATGCATAATGATAGAGAAAAAATAATAAAAAATCTTGCGAAGTCTGACAAACTTTCTAATGAACATAAAGAATATATCACTTATATTCTTCAAAAAAGAAGTAGGTTGTTTGTTAGCCTTTATAAAGCTGGTGAATTTTCTTACTCCGAATTAATGGTAAGCTTAGGAACTTGGTATAAAAATCAACCTTTCAAGGTTCGTGTGAACTTTTCTAAACAAAAAAGAAAAAGTTATGAATCTAAATATATCAATAGTTTGAAGAAAGATATCACAGGTTTAGAAATAATAAGCCAGTTCAATTAATATAGCTTAGATCCTTAGAGAGCATTCCAGGAGAGTGCTCTTATTTTAATTGGAGGAAAAAGCAAAGTCCATAGGTTATTTTGTATATATAATATTGAATAAAAATCCCCATTAAGAAAAACTAAAGCACGAGTCGTATTACAAGGTTAGACTCTTTGCTTTAGTTTTGAAGTTGAATTTATTACATCGTTTGTAGTCTTGAAATCATATATCTTGTCATCTCATCTAAATTCATATTGTTAGGGATAGAAGAAATTTCTTCACTGACATCTTTATATGTAATTCTTTTGCCCGTTTGAATTTCTTCAACAAGTTTAGGAATTAAAGAGCTGACGGTCTTATAATAAACCAGGTATTCATTTTCATCTACAGTAACTATTGCGGTATTTACATTATTGTTATACATCCATACGCTTGACACTAGTTTCACCTCCTTATTTCAATTACAATATTCGACAATTAAAAGGTATTTCCTACTAATTGTTGATATAATTAAAAAGAGGGAGGTGATAAAAATGAGAGAAAACGAAAAATTTCTTTATAATGTTTCGTATTTACAAGAAAGGCTAGACGATGCTTTTAGTGATGCTAGGGCATCCTACAAAGTTCTTGAGAAACACGATTCTGATTTGAGGTATCAATTGTCTCTAACTTATATGAATATGTCTTTTCAAAGTTATATAGAGGCTAAAAGAATCTATAAAGAAGCTCATTTAGAGCATCGCGAATTCGAGGGTTTCTTTGAAGCCTATAAAAAATATAAGTTTGAGTTAAAAAAAGTTATTACTGAAAAAGATCAAAATACCTCATGGCTATATTCAAGGTATGAAACCTTATCAAAAGAGAAGAAAGAATTAGATCTCTTTATTAAAGGAGTCTTTCAAAACAGTTAATGAAAATAGGGGATAATATGAGTACAGCAGGACGTTAGAGTCATTTAGACCCAGGTGGCGCTTCACCTGTATTATGTAAAGATCCAGGGGGTACTGCTCCAACATTAGATCCTGGTGGAGTAGTGCCATCAATGGATTCAGGTGTTATTTAAATTTAATAGTTGATAAGGAGAACGCTGAGTAAATTAGTGTTCTTTTTTTGTTGAAATAAAAGTAAGCCCGTAATCAAACAACGCATATAAAACATCAGGCACCTCCGGTACGATAAATGTATCAATCAAAGGAGGTGCCATTATGTCTACAAACAAATTAACCATTGTTCCCGTCAAACTCGATCCTATTCCAGTTGAAATTTCTTCGAATCATTCTCTCCAATACACTGCTGAGCCAAGTTGTGTAATTAAAACCGCTGTGGCTGAAATTTCCTTCTTCAATGGCGTAGATGAGCGCATTATCCAAA